>JANNYO010000105.1:0-4737 GCA_031410115.1 Rhodanobacteraceae bacterium
ATAGTCCAGCTCGTTAGCTTTTTCAATCACGATAAACACGCGCAAACCCAGCTTGATGCCAATTAGAGCAAGGCGAATGTATTCGCGATCCTTATAGCCATTGCAAATCACCGTTGCGCCAGCGCCGGGTGCGGCCGCCAACACCGCCATTAACTCAGGCTTTGAACCGGCTTCTAGGCCAAAGCCTGGGCCCGCGTGGCGCACCAGTTCACTGACCACGCTTTGCTGCTGATTGACCTTGATCGGGAAAATCGCGGTGTAGCCACCGATAAAGTTGCGATCGGCCTGCGCTTTCGCAAACGCGCCCTGCAAGCGCGCCAGTTTGTCGCCCAAAATATCGCAAAAACGCACCAAGATTGGGCTGCGCAGGCCCAGCTCTTGGGCTTTCGCGATGACATCAGGCAGCGCTATCGCGGCACCCGCCTCGCGTTTCGGTCGAACGACGAGTTGACCTGCGGCGTTGATATCAAAATAATCCTCCGACCAATGCGGCACGCTGTAGGTCTGACGCGCGGCGTCAATCGTCCATGGCTGGGCGGATGATACCGGCGAAATAACCGTGCTTTTTGCTTCGGAGTGGGTGGGAACGGATTGCGCTGTCGTCACGGGAATCAAAGCCTTTACAAATAAAGTTGGGCCAGAGTGTAAGCGTAGGTTGCTCACTTGGAATCCCCCAGCGATAATCGCGCGCTATTCATGTGTTCGTTGATTTACTTTGCGCGCACTTCCTAAGTTTCGGCTGACCTGTTTTGCCCAGGCAAAACACACGCACCACCCGTTTGAATTCACTGGAGTTTCACCATGGCAATGACCAAGACTGACGCGGTCTTTCTAAAGCACTTTTCGCAAATCATCGGCATTTTGATGGCCATTACCGTCGGCATTATGATTTACGCCGCGATCGTGCACAGCCGGTTTTACAACGACCCGAAAAGTGGCCCGGGTGCCGCGCGCGCAGAAGCGGCGCTCGCTGCCTCGAACGTGCGCATCACGCCGGTGGGTGCGGTGTTTGCTGGTGCCACTGGGCAAGCGGCGCAGTTAGCTGCGGAAAAAGCTGCCGCAGCGGCGGCGGCATTGCTGGTGGCTTACGATGGCACGCTGGACGGCAGCGTCATTTACGGAAAACTATGTACCAGCTGCCACACCAATGGTGCTGGCGGTTCGCCTATGTTGCTGAAAAGCGTGTGGGCCCCGCGCATCGCGCAGGGTGAAGCGACCATGGTTCAACATGCCATTGCAGGCTACAAGGGCGGTGCTGGCATTATGCCCGCGCGCGGCGGCAATCCATCGTTGAACGATGCGCAGGTGGAAGCCACGGTCAAATGGATGATTACCCAGCTCAAATGATTATTTGCGGCTTACACCGCATGCGCAAAACCTTAAACGCCGCCTAGATGACGATTTAGGCGGCGTTTTTGTCGCCCCTTTAAACATTCGCCCAGAACACAAATTCCAAGGCCAACTATGAATCACCCGCATTTTTTTAACGGCTCTTTTGCATGTGTTCGTACTTCCATTCGCACGCTAACGGTTTGCGCGGCACTTTCATCGGTGTTTGCCTGCACTGATCCGCCTGCTGCACCCGCAGCTGTTACCCCTGCCACGCCTGCTGTGCCATTGACCGGATGCGGCGCACTTGCCACCACAATCAGTGAAATTCAGGGTGACGAATCGCAAAGTGGCCTGCTCGGGCGGGTTGTGACGGTGCAAGCGATCGTCACGCTTGCACCTGTAGTTGAGCTGGGCGGGCTGTTTGTGCAGGAAGAACGCGAGGATCGTGATGGTGAGCCGGGCACCAGCGAAGGCTTGTTTTTGACCACCGATGCGGTGAAAACCGCGAAAGCCGGTGATGTGATTCGCGCCACCGGCACGGTTGCGGAAATTGGCGAGGGCGGCAATACCTTGACCAGCTTAGTTGAACTTTCAGAATTTCGCGTTTGCGGACAGAGCAAAATACCGAGCGATGCCAACATTGAACAGGCGCCCCTGGTTGCCAGCGATTGGGAGCGTTTCGAAGCAATGCGCGTGCACCTAGATTTGCCGGTGACGGTGATTCGCAATGACGGCCTGCGCCGCTCAGGCGAGCTTTTGGTCAGCCTAAACGGGCGGCAATTTGTGCCGACGCAATTGCTGCCACCGGGTGATGCGGCGCGCAAAATTGCTGAGGATAATCTGCGCAGCCGGATTTGGTTAGACGATGCGAGCTTGGCGCAATTCCCTAGTAAAATCAGTTGGTTACCGGTGGCGCTGAGCAATGAAGCGCCGTATCGTTTGGGCACGCGTTTAGGCGAAGTGCACGGCGTGCTGGATGAGCGTGCGGGCGGCTATCGCATCCACGTGTTGGAAGCCCCGGTTGCCGAGCAAGCGGCGCGCCCTAAAATGCCGCCGCTGCTGGGCGGCGCGCTTAAAGTGGCGTCGTTCAATTTGCTCAACTGGTTCAATGGTGACGGTAAAAAGGGCGAATTCCCAACCCCGCGTGGCGCGAAAACCTTTGACGACGCCGGGCGTCAGCGCGCCAAACTGGTCAGCGCGATTTTGGCGATCAAACCGGATATTGCAGCGTTGATGGAAGTCGAAAACGATGGAGATCAAAAGCTCAACGCCCTGAGTGAACTGGTGGTTGAATTGAATCGCGTGGGCGGCTTGGGCTATCAAATTGTTAGCCCGCCCACGCCCAAGTTGGGCAGTGATGCCATTCGCGTCGCGATGATCTATCGCGCTTCCGTGGTGCAACCGAAAGGAGCTGCCGCCGCACTGGTTGACCCGCCGTTTGAAAATTTTAATCGCGTGCCGCTCGCGCAAAGTTTCCAACACGGCAAAAGCGGCGGTGTTTTTACTTTGGTGGTAAATCATTTCAAATCCAAAGGCTGCGGCGACCTGGCCAATATCGACCCGGCAAATACCGATCATGCCGATGGTCAAGGTTGTTACAACGCCAAACGCGTTGAAGCGGCGCGTGCGCTATTGGCTTGGTTGAAAACTGACCCCACGCACAGTGGCGATCTGGATCAATTGATCGTGGGTGATCTCAACAGCTATGCCCAGGAAGACCCGATTCGCCTGTTAAATGACAGCGGCTTTCACAGTTTAGGTGCGGCCGCCAAGTCCGACTCAGATTCCCCGCACTACAGTTTTGCCTATGACGGTCTGCTCGGCAGCTTAGACCACGCGCTGGCATCAGAAAGCTTGAAGTCCCAGGTGCAATCAGCCGAGGTGTGGCACATCAATGCCGACGAATACCCCGGTTTTAGCTATGACAGCGAAATCAGTGCGCCCCCGGTTGGTGCCGAACTAAAACCTGACGCCGCCAAACTCGAAGCCGCCGCACGCGCGCTGCTCTATCGCAAGTCAGCGTATCGGTCTTCCGATCATGACCCGCTAATTGTGGGTTTGAATTTGGAAAAGTGAATTGAGTACATGGGCAGAAAGTTACTTGCCTATCACAACTGCAAGCTGCCGATATCCATTTCCGTTGGCGCCAAAATCGGCACAATTGCGGTTTGTCGGACGAGATCGAGCGCCAAATCGCCATTTGGCATGGCGCGGATGGCTTGGTCTAGGCCGGTTTTCAATACGCGTTGGCGCAGTTCCATGCCGCCGGCAGTCGTTGACACACCGGAGCTGGGGCTCGAGTAAAAAACGCTGCCGTTGTAGACACGCCAATGCCAAAGAAACTGTGGCGCGAAGGGCGTGAACACCACTTTGCTTGCGCCATTCGGCGCGCGCACATAGAGCGTATTGTCGGCAACGCGGGTGAAATAGACCAATGCAGTTTTGGCGTCTTTTTGAAAGCTGCCAATATCGAGCAACTCCCATTCAAGCTGCCAGGACGGTGTTTGTGCAGTCTGTTGCCACTGCTGCAATCGACGCTTGCCGCGTTTGCTGCTCAAAATTAGATAGCCACCTAACGATTGAGTACTGAGCGCGCTGGGCGGCAAACGATCCGCGTAGGCAACGCGCACAATTAGGCCTAAATCGGGCGGCGGTTTTATCGCTATCAGCTGGCTACGGTCTATTTCATATTCGAACAAACTGCTGTTTTCTTGTCCCACTTGGCGCTGCGCCACTAACAAATGGCTTCCGTCATCACGCCAACTAACGCCGCTAAACTTACCGCTGGTTTGGGTAATCGCTTGCGGCGTTACATCACGCGTTGCCAACCACATCTGAAAAATTCCACCGCGCGCACTTTGAAAGGCGATCGTTTGGCCATCGGGGCTGAGACTAGGGGATTCATCTGTGCTGGTGGATGGGAAAAGCGGCACCGCCGCACTCAGTGGTTTTTTCAAATCAAACTCGAACAGCCCAGCGCGCTCGTGCACGATATTAAAAACGATGCGTCCATCGGCCGCAATATTTGGGAATTGGCCGACAATATCCAATGCCTGCGGCGGCGAATTTTGCCGCAGTAAAAACAGCGCAAAGTCGGTGTCGTCGGTGATTGAAGCCAAGATTCCCGAACTATCTGGCAGCCAGTCGAAACCACGTGCGCCCTGGGAAAGCTGGGCAACTGCGCGCGCATTCGCACCAGTTGCGTCGGCAATAAACAGCGTTGAGTCGGCGTTACCCCCACGACGAAACGCGAGCCAATGCCGATCGGGCGAGCGCTTGGCGTGCCAATCGTAATGACCTTGGATTCCCGTGTCGCCTTGCGGCGAGACTTGTGTTCCCGTGTCGCCTTGCGGCGAGACTTGTGTTCCCGTGTCGCCTTGCGGCGAGACTTGTGTTCCCGTGTCG
>JANNYO010000106.1:0-19735 GCA_031410115.1 Rhodanobacteraceae bacterium
GGACTTTGGCGCCTATATTTTGCTGACCAATTTCGGCGGCTATTTGGAGCTATTCGCGCAGATGACCGGTGCGGAAATCCAAGGCCGCGACAAAGCCATGCCGAATGTCACATCCGGCTTTATCACTATGATTAACTTTGGCATGGGCAGTGCAAATGCCGCCACGATCATGGATTTGCTCAGCGCCATTCACCCAAAAGCGGTACTGTTTTTGGGTAAGTGTGGTGGGCTAAAACGGAAAAATGAATTGGGCGATTTGATCTTGCCAATCGCAGCGATTCGTGGCGAAGGCACCAGCGATGACTATCTACCCGCCGAAGTACCGGCACTACCCGCATTTAGCCTGCAGCGCGCAGTGTCCACCATGATTCGCGATTTGGGCCACGACTATTGGACCGGCTCGGTCTACACCACCAACCGGCGGGTGTGGGAACATGACGAAGAATTCAAAGAATATCTGCGCACCACCCGCGCGATGGCGATTGATATGGAAACCGCGACCGTTTTTGCGGTCGGCTTTGCCAATGAAATTCCCACCGGCGCACTGCTGTTAGTCAGCGACCAACCGATGGTGCCCGAAGGCGTAAAAACCACCGAGAGCGATAAAAAAGTCACCACCAGCTTTGTTCACAGCCATATTGAAATCGGCATTGAAGCGCTGAAACTGATTGAGCGCGATGGTAAGAGCGTGAAGCATTTGCGCTTTGATGAGTAAGCCTCCTGGCGAAGTTTTAGTCCCCAGGCTGAAAACAGGTCAGTTGCGTGACCGACATTGCCTGCACGCCATTTGCGGCGACAAAAAATTTGTCACCGCCGTGAATCAGATAACGTCGCGCAATGCCCAAGTCGGCGCACGCCTCGTGAAAACCACGTGCCGCCGGAGTGATGGCTGAGCGCTTGATCTCGAAGGCAAATTTGCGATCTGCGTGGGTAATAATGAGATCAATTTCAGCACCAGATTGCGTCCGATAGTAGGAATAGGTTGCACCTTTGGGTGCTGCTGCGAGCAGTTGCTCGATGACAAAACCTTCCCACGATGCGCCTTGCACCGGATGTGACAGCAACGCTTTGATATCGCCTATACCCAGCAATGCATGCACCAAACCGCAATCACGTACGAACACGCGCGGGGCTTTGCGTAAGCGCTTGCCGACGTTGGCGATTTCGGCGGGCACGCGCCGCAGCAGATACATATCAGTCAGTAAATCGAGATACCGCGTTGCTGTTTGTGCGGAAAATTCTAGCGTTCGTGCGTAGTGCGCCGCATTGAATTCTGTACCCTGTAAATGCGCCGTTAGGGTCCAAAAGCGCCGCAGCATTTGCGCGGGCAAACGGGGGGCGAAAAATGCGATATCTCGCTCCAGATACGTGCTGATAAATTGTTCGCGCCAACGCAAACTTGCCGCGTCGCTGCGCGCTTGAAAAGCGTCTGGGAATCCACCGCGCAGCCAAAGTTGGTTGACCTCAGCAAGATTAGCGATGGCGTTTTGCGCAATTTCAGTCAGCACAAGCGGGCTAAGTTCAACAAAATGTATGCGCCCTGCCAAGGTTTCAGATGCGTGCTGGATCAGCTCGATAGATGCCGACCCCAATACTAAAAACTGGCCGAATCGATACCCGTCGCGACGGCGCTCGTCAACCACAACGCGCAGCGCCTGAAATAAACCGGGCACACGTTGTATTTCGTCAATGACCACCAAACGTGGGCCAATTGCGCGAAAAGTCGCCTCAGCGTCCGCTAGTGCGGCTCGATCAGCGGCGCTTTCCATATCGAAAATAATGGGCTGCGGACTTTTCAGGCTTTCATTGGCGCTAGATTCGCTCGCAGCGGCAATTTCAGATGCAATTTGGCGCGCTAAAGTGGTTTTACCAACCTGCCTAGGCCCAAGTATTGCTAAAACAGGAGCTTCACATAATAATTCTTTAAAATCAACAGACTGATGCCTATTAAACATAGTAAATCATCCATCTGATGGTCATTTTACTATGTTAACAGAAATAAACTCTTAGCCCCTAGCCCCGCGCCCGCTGCAACAAGATCATCACCGGTGCCGCCCAATCCGGGGCGCGGAGTGAAATGCAATCACATCTTTGCGCCGACGTAACTCAAAATCGACTATCTACTTCACCGCCTGATCCAAATCCACTCCCAAATCCCAAGCGGCCTCGCGCTGGGAGACGGTCGCTATTCCGCCACCGGCGCTGGCGTCATCGGGCAATTCGCCAGCACACCCGCATTATTGAAATTCACATCACCCAACACCTGGATTGGCGCGGTCGTAAACGCCGGCAAACTGCCGACATCCAGGGAATTAAAAGGTGAAGCGACGTTGTCTTGCCACGACAGTGTTTGCAGCGCAAAACCAAACTGCGTACCGCGCCGCTGCTGGATCGGATCGACGCACCAAAACTCCGGCGTGCCCGGTGGCGCAGTCGAGCAATTGGCTAGCGGCGCCGATATTTGCAAGCGATTTACATTGAGTTTGCACCCAAAATGGAGGCGCAAGTTAGACGCAGCACGATGCGCGCTTTGACGTGTTGGGCAACTCTTGCGGTCACTTCACTTCCCGGAATATCAAGCGATGGTGCAGCTGCTCGTGCAGGAGCGAGTGGCGGCTGCGTTAACGCAGCGGGAGTTGGCAAAGCGATTAGAAAAACCGCATTCCTATGTCAGCAAAATTGAAGTGTGTGAGCGGCGCATAGACTTGATGGAGCTGATTCACTACCTGCGAGCGATGAAAAAAAGCCCGGTCAAGTTTGTCAAGCTGGCACTTGAAATCATTGAGCAGGCGGAGAAATAGGTTAACAGCGACTTGTAGTTAGCACGGCAAACCAGTCTCGCCGAAAGGCGACACGGCAAACCAGTCTCGCCGGAAGGCGACACGGCAAACATGTCTAATTCTTCGCACGCTGCAACAAAATCATCACCGCACCCGTGCCGCCCAATCCGGGGGGTGCGGAATGAAATGCAATCACATCTTTGCGCCGACGTAACTCAAAATCGACCATCGATTTCAGCACTGCACCGGAGGCGCCCGAGCGCAGGCCTTTGCCGTGAATCAGCAGCACACACAGTTTGCCTGCGCTGCGGGCAGCGTGCAGAACTTGATGCAGCGTTTTTTTCGCAACACTGAGCCGCAAGTGATGCAAATCAAACTCTTCGCTGATGCGAAATTGCGCACGCTTGAGCTGTAGTAAAAGCTTCGGGGAATTTCCATCTGCCAAATAGCTGATGGGTTCACTGCCATCAATCAAGTTTATGTCGTCCGGCAACTCAAACAGCTCGACCAAAACATGGGCTTCATCGGCGCGATGCATAGCAGCATCAGGCGCGGGCGGCGGCGTTTGTGGTGGCGTAGCGACCGGCGTGAATTGGCGCACGGGGCCAATTAAGCTGTGAAACAACTCGGCGTCACTCAATGAATCGCCGGCGCTAGGTAAATTTGATGTGCCGCGAACGCCGGATTTTACCGCCGCAGCTTCAACCAATCTGGCGTGCGCCTTGACCGCGTTAAGTGGGGCAATATCTGTTAGTCGCCGAACTTTCATGAGTGTACTGTTGTGCGTATGTGGCTATGATAGGGCTTAACTTTGAATCTGACGTGGATGGCCGATGCGCCTATTGGTAAGTAATGATGATGGCGTGCTGGCACCGGGCATTATTGCCTTAGCCGCAGCATTGCGCGAGCTGGGTGCAGTCACAGTGATGGCGCCAGATCGAGATCGATCCGGTGCCAGTAATTCCCTTACGCTCGGGCAACCCCTGCGCGTGCACGAGCTTGAGCCACAGCGCTATTCCGTGACCGGCACGCCGACGGATTGTGTGCATTTAGCGCTTGGCGGCTTTTTGGAAGTGATGCCGGATATTGTGGTTAGTGGCATCAACAACTCAGCCAATATGGGTGACGACACGCTGTATTCGGGCACCGTTGCAGCGGCAATGGAGGGCCGTAATTTGGGTTTACCTGCGGTCGCGGTGTCGCTGTGTAGTGTCGATCATAAGGGCGCACATTTTGCCAGTGCGGCGCGGGCGGCGGTGGCGGTGGTGCGTCAATTAATGCAAGACAAGCTGCCGTCTGACACCTTGCTCAACGTCAATGTGCCGGACTTACCCTGGGCTGAAATCAAAGGTTATGAAGTCACGCGTTTAGGCATGCGCCATCGCGGCGAACCGTCGATCCGCCAGCTCGACCCGCGCGGTCGGCCAATTTATTGGGTCGGCCCTGCAGGTCCCGAGGCCGATGGCGGCCCGGGCACAGATTTTGATGCCGTGCGGCGCGGCTTTGTGTCGATCACGCCAATCACCATGGATTTGACCCGCTACGCAGCGATGGACACGGTAAAACGTTGGGTCGGGGCGCTTTGATGATGGTCAGTCGCTTATCCCCGATCGCTGCAAATCAAACCGGCCAGGGCATTACCAGTCAGCGCGCGCGTGATCGCATGATTGACCGTTTGCGCGTGCAGGGCATCAATGATGCCCGCGTATTGGCGGCGATGGCAAAAGTACCTCGGCATCTATTTGTCGATGAAGGCTTTCAAACGCGCGCCTACGAAGACACCGCGCTGCCGATTGGCTTTGGCCAAACCATCTCGCAACCCTGGGTGGTTGCACGCACGGTGGAGCTGGTGCTGACGCATTTTGACCGCGAAGGCAGCAGCGCACAGAAGGTGCTGGAAATAGGCACGGGCTGTGGCTATCAGGCGGCGGTATTGGCACAGGTTGCGCCCGAAGTTTTTACCGTCGAGCGCATTGATGAATTGCTGCGCGGTGCGCGACGGCGTTTACGCCATCAGGGTTTAGATTCAATACGCTCAAACCACGCTGATGGCCAGCTCGGTTGGCCGACGCTCGCACCGTTTGATGCCGCCGTCGTCGCCGCAGGTGGGCTGGCGCTTTCACCTGAGTTTTTTGCGCAAATAGCCCCGGGGGGGGTGGTCGTTGCACCCGTTGGCGATGCACGCAGCCAGGTGTTGACCGTGTTTCGCAATACCGCAACCGGCTGGGTGCAAGAGTCGGTGGCGAATGTGATGTTTGTTCCGTTATTGGGTGGGGTAGCGTGATGCGTATGCGGTTTTTTGGATTTCTTACCGTACTCAGTTTGGCTGGCTGTATCGATCCACAGGTCGGCGTGCGTCGCACCGGCGGCACGGCGCAAAATCGCGTCGCTGCAGTCGCTGCGGCCGGCGAGCATCGGGTACAAAAAGGCGAAACCCTGTATGCGATCGCATTTAAATACGCCGTTGATTTTCGCGACATCGCACGCTGGAATGGCATTTCCGAGCCCTACACGATCTACCCGAGCCAGCGCCTAAAAGTGCTTGATCCAACGGTGCCACCGGTGCTTGAAGCGTCAGCGCCGCGCGCCGCGTCAACGGCGACACATTCTAGCGTCGTGGTTGCAACCATTCCCGCGACCGCAGCCGGGGCGACGCAGACGTTGAACCCACAAGCGTCGAGCCCGCAAACGCTCAATGCTGGCACACCAGCCGACGTTGGCAACGGCGTCTCGGTGGGTGCTATTGCTGACCCAACGCCGATGACCACCGCCCAGCCCCTGAGTGCAAGTGTCAGTCCAACCAATAGCCAGGGCCTACCCACCGGTTTTAGTGAAACACCGTCCGCGCCGGCAACCGGCGCATCAATTCCGACGCTGCCAAATGCCAGCTCGCCCGTGGTCGCCGACACTACCGGTGCAGTCAGCGCAAGCACGCCAAATGTCGCAGTGATCAAACCAAACATTGTGCCCAGTGCGCCTGAAGCAGAAATCGCGGCACCAATAATCGCGCCATCACCGGGCGTCAGCACCCCTAGCGTCAAGCCCGCGTCTGGCCGTAACGGCTGGGGTTGGCCGGTGCAGGGCAAGCTGATTGGCACCTTTGCCGCCGCCGACCCCGCGCGCCAAGGCATTGATATTGCGGGCACTTTTGGTGACTCGGTGTACAGCGCCAACGCTGGCGAAGTGGTTTATTCCGGTCGCGGCATCATTGGCTATGGCGAGTTGATTGTGATCAAGCACGATGATGCCACCTTGACCGCTTACGGCCACAACCGCAAACGCTTAGTCAAAGAAGGTCAGCGCATCAATCAAGGCGAGCGCATTGCCGAAATGGGTAAAGATCCGCAGGGCCGGGCACTGCTGCATTTTGAATTACGTCGCAATGGCAAGCCGGTCGATCCGCTTGGAGTGTTACCTGTGCGGGCGCGCTAAACGAAGATGGAAAAACATTTCAACACCGCCGGGCCGTCAACACCTGATTTGCATGACATGCAGGACCCGATATCGCGCGTTGATATGAATTCGCTGCGCTCCCTCATCGCGCAGCGCCGCTATTTCATCCTGCATGCGCCGCGCCAAACCGGCGAAACCACTTGTTTGTTGGCATAGCACAGTGTCTGCTTTGCATCTGCGTTTAACCGAGATCAAACTGCCGCTGGAAATAGGCCGCGAGCCAAGCCTCGACGATCTGCGCCGCGCGGCATGTGAACGCCTGCAAATCACCGATGCCGAGCTGCTCAAGATTGAAATTTTTCGCCGCGCCTACGATGCGCGCAAACGTTCAGCGATCACGCTGATTTATACGCTTTTAGTGCAAGTAACTGATTATGAAGAAATTTTAGCAAAACAATTGCCGCACGTTAGCATTGCACCTGATACTTCCTACCAATTTGTTTGCCTTGGCAAACAAGCGAACAGGAAAGTTGTTTCGCCAGACGCAAAACGAATCAATAGAGAAGTTGTTAGCGCCCTACCTAGCGTTGAAACAACGCGTCCGGTGATTATTGGATTTGGCCCCTGCGGACTTTTCGCCGCGCTGATCTTGGCGCAAATGGGGCTGCGCCCGATTGTGCTGGAGCGTGGCAAGGCCGTGCGTGAGCGCACCAAAGATACCTTTGGCCTTTGGCGTGGCGGCGTATTAAACCCGGAAAGCAACGTGCAATTTGGTGAAGGCGGCGCGGGTACGTTTTCTGATGGCAAATTGTGGAGCCAAGTCAGCGACCCGAAACACTACGGCCGCAAAGTGCTAGAAGAATTCGTGCGCGCCGGTGCGCCGGAAGAAATTCTGTACGTCAGCAAGCCACATATCGGTACGTTTCGCTTAGTCGGTGTCATCGAAAAAATGCGCGCCGAGATCGAATCGTTGGGCGGCGAAATTCGCTTCCAGGCAAAACTCATCGATATCGCCATCGAAGATCATCATGTTCGCGGTGTTAATTTTGCCGCCGCAGACACAGGCAAGATTGAGCACCTGCGCTGCGATCAGCTGATCCTTGCCATCGGCCACAGCGCGCGCGATACCTTCGAGTTACTGCATCAGCGCGGCGTGTATTTGGAGGCGAAAGCATTTTCTATTGGCGTGCGCATCGAGCACCCGCAGCACCTGATCGATAATGCCCGTTTTGGCCCGTTTGCCGGGCATGCACTGTTGGGTGCAGCAGACTATAAATTGGTACATCACGCAAAAAACGGCCGCTCGGTCTATAGTTTTTGCATGTGCCCAGGCGGCACGGTCGTTGCCGCAGCGAGCGAGCCTGGTGGTGTGGTTACCAACGGCATGAGCCAATATTCGCGTAATGAACGCAACGCCAACGCTGGCTTAGTGGTTGGCATTACGCCAGCGGATTTTGCTGACCCGCATCCGCTGGCAGGAATTGCGTTTCAGCGCCAACTTGAAAGGCGCGCGTTTGCGCTGGGCGGCAGTAATTACCACGCGCCCGGTCAGCGCGTCGGTGATTTTTTAAACGCCCGTGCATCGACAGATTTGGGCACCTTAGCCGCAAGCTACACACCCGGCGTAACGCCGACTGATTTAGCGCTTTTGTTGCCCGATTACGCCGTCGTTGCGATGCGCGAAGCCCTGCCAGCACTCGATCGCCAGATTCGCGGCTTCGCCCTACCCGACGCCTTAATGACCGGCGTGGAAACCCGCACGTCATCCCCCGTGCGGATCAAACGTGGCGCAGATTTTCAGTCCGTTAACATTGCCGGTTTATATCCCGCCGGAGAAGGTGCGGCCTACGCCGGTGGCATTATGTCAGCCGCTATTGACGGCATAGAGGTTGCGCAGGCGTTGGCACAAGAAAACCGCTAACGCGGACAAGGGAAAACCGCTAACGCGGACAAACCGCTAGACTCCTAGCTTCAATCAGCGGGCAGGGATCAAGCGATGTCAGGACACGGTAATTCTACCAAAGCGATCTTCTACGCATTGGGGGCAAATCTGGGAATTTTTGTCGTCAAGCTGGTGGCAGCGATTTTTACCGGCTCGGGTGCGATGTTGGCAGAAGCGGTGCACTCACTTGCTGATTGCGGCAATCAGGGCTTGCTACTGGTCGGCATTAAGCGCGCTAAGCTTGAACCAACGCCAGATTTTCCGATGGGTTATGGTAAGGAAACGTACTTTTGGTCGTTCCTGGTTGCGCTGATGCTGTTCTCGGTCGGCGGCGCATTTTCAGTCTATGAAGGCATCCATAAAATTAGCCACCCGGAGCCGCTCAAATACGGCTGGGCTGCGATTGCGGTGCTCGGGTTTAGCATGGTGTTGGAGTGGTTTTCACTGCGTGCGTGCATGATTGAAATCAATCAAACGCGCGGCAAACAGTCGATGTGGCAGTGGTTTAAGGAAAGCCGCAACAGCGAAATGATTGTGCTGTACGGCGAGCAATTGGCGGCGCTACTGGGCCTTGCTTTGGCACTCGTGGCATTGCTGTTGACGATGGCGACGAACAATCCTATTTATGATTCGATCGGTACGCTGATGATTGGCGTGCTGCTCATTTTGGTTGCTGTTTTTGTCGCCGTCGAAATCAAAGCACTGCTGATTGGGCAAAGCGCTGAACCCGCGCAGCGTGAAAAAATTCGCGCGTTCTTGCTAGCGCGCCCGGAAATTTTCCAGCTGCATAATGTCATCACGATGCAGCTAGGCCCGCAGCTAATGGTTGCCGTGCAAGCGGGCATGGATCCTGAAATCAAAACGTCGCAGCTGGTGGCGCAAATCAATCAAATTGAAAAAGATTTAAAGGCCGAGTTTAGCGATATCCGCTGGTCATTTTTTGAGCCGGATGATAGTCGCTAGGGTTTGGGACGCCCGCACGATCAACAAGCATTAGACATCCGCAATATCTCTGGCCTCCGTCAGCAGCATCAACAAACGATCTAACCCAACCGCAACACCGGCGCAGCTGGGCAAACCCTGTGCTAGCGCTGTCAGTAATTCTTGATCAACATTGACATGTTCCATGCCACGTGCGGCGCGCAGCGCGACATCGCTGGCAAAACGCGCGGCCTGTTCGGCGGCATCGGTCAGCTCGAAATAGCCGTTTGCGAGCTCAAAGCCACCGGCGAATAGCTCAAAGCGGCGCGCGGTTTTACCGTCGGCATTGAGCTGCGCGAGCGCCGCTTGGCTGGCTGGAAAATCATAGATAAAAGTCAATTCATGCGGTGCAAGGCGCGCTTCTAAGTCGTGTGTACGCACGATATCTAAGCAGTCATCGCGGCTGAATGGCGCGTTGTTAGGTTCAATCACCCCAAGCTGCGCAACGCGCGCACGCAGCGCGCCCAGATCAACGTTCAATGGGTGAAAGCCCGCATCGCGCGTAAACCATTCGCAATAGCTTAAGCGCAGGATTTGCATCGGTGGACGTGCAAACGCGTGCAGCGCAGCCTGCACTAAGTCGGTTAGATCGGCGATCAAATCGAATTCATCGAAGCCGACACGATAGTATTCCAGCAGGGTAAATTCGGGCCGGTGGCGACGCGAAATTTCGCCACGTCGAAATACTTTCGCGATCTCGAAAATATCGCCCGAGCCCGCGCACAGCAGGCGTTTGTGGAAAAATTCCGGCGATGTGCGCAGCCAAACCGCTGCGCCAGATGCATCCTCGCTGTAAAAACTTTCGATCGCCGGGTCGGTGTTGCCGCTGCCGGCCATGATCGGCGTTTCCACTTCGGCAACATTTTGCTGGACGAAATAATTGCGGATCAAACGGTAAAGTTTGGCTCGCGCCAATTGTGCAGACGGGTTGGGAAGTTGGGTTTGCATGATGTGCTGACGGTTACCCGGCACTACCAGCCGCTGCCCGCATCGAAGGCATTTTGATGCCAGTCTATATCTTGCATGCTTAGGCTCATCACATCAAAACGCAGCACACGCTGCGCATCTTTCGGGTGCGTCAGCAGATAATATTTAACGGCTTTGATAAAGCGTTTGCGCTTGGTGTCGCCGACGGTGCTGAGACCTTCGACAAAACTGCCGGCGGAGCGAAAGCGTACTTCGACGAACACCAGTTCGTCACCGCTGGACATAATCAAATCGATCTCGCCGACCTTGGCGGTGTAGTTGCGCACCACCAGGGTAAGGCCGGCGTTTTGCAAATGCGCCAGTGCCCGGCTTTCGTGTAGCTGACCAATCGTGCGCGAGGATTCCATGATTTTATTTGGCGCGCCTAGTTCGGCTTTAGATCACGGGCAGGCTCGCTGATGACTGGCACGCCACCGCGCATCACCGCCCAACTCGGCTTGCGCCGCACGCTACCGTTTTGATCGACGCTGAGCAGACCCGTTGCGCCCGATATCGCTTGATCTGGATGGCTTTCCAGCCAGCTTAAATGCGTCAAGGTGCGATACGCGTCGATGCCGAATGCGACCAAGCGCCCACCGGCACCCACGGTTGAACTTAAGTTGCCGATGCTCGCACGTGTGGGCATGCCATCGCCTAGGTTGACCGCGTTTAGCAGCCACGGTGCGTCACAAAATTCCAAGCCATTGAGATCGCGATCCAAGCCAGCGTTGACGCTGCCGGAATACACGTGGCTAGTGGCAACAATCGGCCAGTCGTCGGCATCAAATGCGCGCAGCTGGGGCATGAGCATCCGGCCCTGCGGTGGTTTTGCCGCAAGGAAGATCCCGTCTAAATCATAGCGGCGCGATGCTTCGGTGGAAAAGGGAATGCCGACTATGCCGCGCACCAACTGCGCCCGCGCTTGGGATTCGGTGACGCCTAGGGCGCTGCGGATCGCGGTTGAATTGTCAGTGCGGGCAAGCGAAAAGAACGCGCGCTCACCAATCACGCCGCCCAATGCGACAAAACGCGCTTCAAACGCTTCCGCCGAACGCTTGCCAAACTCATCATCCGGCACCAGCATCGCGACCCGCTTTAAGCCCTTCTCGGTCATGTGCTCAGCGGCGGCAACGGCTTCTTCTTCCGGCAGCAGTGCGAACTGCAAACTACCCTGTGGCGGCAGCGTCGGCGACTCGGCAAAATTGAGCGCGACTGTTGGTAAAATCGCGGCTTCGGATTGAAAAATTGCGGTGACTTGATCGCGCTGTAGCGGCCCAATAATGTGATCGCAGCCGTCGCTGATCGCCTGATTGTAAGCGGCCTTTGCGCTTGCGGCAGTTGTGCCGCTGTCGATTAAAACCAGCTCTGCCCGATTCGGCTCGGCGTCCGCAAAATACGCCGCAAACACGCCGTCCTGCACCGCCCGCGCGGCGGCGGCGATCGGCCCGCTGCTGGGCAATAGCAGCGCAATTTTTCGCACGTTTTCGCGCGCCGCACGGCCCAAGCGCACGGTATTCGTCACCGCCGGAGCTGCGGTGACTGATTCCGTGTAGGAGCCGGCAACCCCGGTGCGCGGCACGCTACCGAGGCCTGCTAAAAACGGGTAGAGCGCGCTGGTGCGCGGCGTTGCGCGAATCAAATTGCGCCGATCCTCGACGCTTAATTTTTCTAACAGTGCCTTCAAATCATGTTCGTTTGAGGCGCGCTCGACCGGATCAAGCAACGCGTTCAGGGCGGCGCGCTCGGCGCTGGCATTGGCGAAATCACCGCGCACCTCAAAAGCGCGCGCGCGCAGCTCGAAATAGGCGCTTGCCAATTCTGCGGGCAATTTTGCCGGGTCGGCAACCAATAAATTCAACGCGCCCTCTGCATCCCCCCGATGCAGCAAAATTTGCGCATCGAGCAAATCAAATTGCACTGATTGCGCGCTGGACAAACTGTCGCGCTGAATTGTTTTTAAACTTATCGCGACGTTTTTATAGTCGCCGCCCTCACGCCATGCGTCAGCACTTAAGAGTTGGTAGTACGCGCGCTGGCTACGATCAAATTTTGCCAGCCGCTGATACGCAAGTGCGGCATCACTAAATTGCCCGTTATCAAGCAAGGCTTTCGCGCCTGCAGCGTCCACAGCCGGTGTGCGGCGCAGCATCGCCATACCGTCGCAGCCGGCCAGATTAATCATCGCTAGCAGAACTAGCCATGCGATTAGCCGTGCGCGTGGCATAGTTGGGTACCGTGAATTTTGGAAGATAGACATGAAATTGAGCTCAGAAGCGGCGGTCACTGCGCCGGATGATAGCGTGTCAAATCGAACGCTTGAGCCAGGACTCTACGTCGTCGCCACCCCAATCGGGCATTTGTCTGACATTTCCGCGCGTGCGCTCGGGGTTTTGCGCGCCGCTACGGAAATTCTGTGCGAGGACACGCGCACCTCAAACGTTTTACTGCGCCACTACGGCATTCAGGCAAAACTTTCCGCACTGCACAATTTTAATGAAAGCCAAAAAATTCAGTCCACGCTGAAAAAACTTGAGCTCGGTCAGGCGCTGGCGTTGATCAGCGACGCCGGTACGCCGCTCATTAGTGACCCAGGTTACAGCATCGTCGCTGCGGCCCGCGCTGCCGGGTTTACGATACGCGCCGTGCCGGGGCCATGTGCTTTGATCGCCGCTGTCAGTATTTGTGGTCTGCCGTGCGAGCGCTTTTGCTTTGAGGGTTTTCTGCCTGCCAATAGCAAAGGCCGGCGCGATCAACTGTTGGCGCTGCAAGACGAGCCGCGCAGCATTGTTTTTTATGAATCCACCCACCGCATTGTTGAGATGTTGGCGGATGTGGTTGCTATTTTCGGCGCCGAGCGACCGATTTCAGTGGTCAAAGAAATCACCAAACATTTCGAAAATTGTTTCACCGGTGCCGCAAGTCTGGTCGCAGAAAAGCTCGCCCTAGATCCAAACCTGCAGCGCGGCGAGTTCGTCGTCATCGTGCAAGGTGCGCCGGCGAAAAGCGACGCGGAAATTCAAGCGCGCCGCACGTTTGTAATCCTGTGCGAATCCATGACGAAATCGCAGGCGGCGAAACTGGCGGCAAAGCTAACCGGCGTGAGTCGACGGCTGATTTACGCGGGCACAGAGAACGCGGGCACAGAGGAATGACGCTTTGTTCTGGATAGTCTTAATTTCCACGTTGCGAACGGGTTGATGCGCGTTAAGCGGTTCGTGTCAGGTAAAGTCACGGCGCGATTAAATTAACCGTCTGTCCAAACGCCGCTATTTCCTCAATACCGAGCGCGCGATACGCTGCTGCGACAATGAAAAATGAGCCAAACACCAGCACGCGATCAGCTGGTTTGGCGGCGACAATCGCGGCGTCAAGTGCGGCTTGGGTGTCGCTAAAGCTATCGTAGTGCCCAGCCGTGGCGCCGCGCACGCGCGCAGTCAGTGCCATCGCACCTAGGCCGCGCGGGGTTTCGCTATCGAGCCCGGCCAGATACCAGTGACGCACGTGGTTTTTCAGCTCTGCCACGACGCCCAGAACGTCTTTGTCCTCAAGCGCACCGAACACAGCGATCGTGCGGCCATAGCTTGGGTTTGCATACAGCCAGCGCGCCAAGCTGTAGGCGGCCTGCGGGTTGTGCGCGACGTCCAAATAGATTGCCGGATGGCTGCCAACAAGTGCCAAACGCCCGGGCAGCTGTGCGCGTATCAACGCACGCGACATGGCATCGGGCGTTAGCTGCGGCACGCGCGCTGCCAATCCTAGTAGCAGTGCAATCGCTGCAGCGGCATTGTCGAGCTGACAGGGCGCAGCCAGAGTTGGTTTCGGCAAAATGTACTCGGGCCCGTCGCGAAATTGAAAGCGCCAATCGGTTTGATGCGCGTTAAAGCGGTAGTCGCGCTTCGGGCGAATCAGCTCGGTGCCGAGCAATTCGGCGAATTTAATGACCTCAGGCACCGGCTCACGATCGGCGTACACCGCCGTTTGCAGTACGCGAAATACGCCGGCTTTTTCCGCCCCAATCAGGGCGCGGGTGTTGCCTAAATAGTCTTGATGATCCAGATCCACGGTGGTCAAAATCACGCCGTCTGCGTCAATTAGATTGACGGTATCTAGCCGCCCGCCGAGGCCGACTTCCAAAATTACTGCGTCCAAATCGGCTTCGGAAAAAATCAACCATGCCGCCAATGTCGCGTATTCAAAAAACGTAAGGCTGATGTCCAAGCGCGCTGCTTCTATGCGGGAAAATGCGCCCAGCAGCTCAGTGTCGTTAACCCAGCGACTGGTTGTCGCATCCACCGGCAGCGCGATGCGTTCGCGATAGTTCAGCACATGCGGGCTGGTGTAACAGCCAACTTTTAAGCCGCATTCGCTTAGCAAAGCCTGCAGAAACGCAACCGTCGAGCCTTTGCCATTGGTGCCCGCAACGGTAATCACCAACGGCGCGGGCTTCGCCAGATGCAAGCGTTCCGCCACACTGCGCGCGCGCTCCAAGGTCATATCAATACTTTTCACGTGCAAGCGCTGCTGGTAGTCCAGCCAATCGGCTACGGTGTTTGGTAAATCGGGATGGTCGGGATAAATGGGATCGGTCATATCAAATTGAATTAGATGGCGGTACGCAGGTGCCATGACCTATGCGCTATTGAGTCTGCTGTCATTTATGGCATTTTATGTCGAAACGCTGTTTTAGTGTTTGCCTAGCAAACCGCTAGGGGCGAACGAACAGCGAAGCTGAAACGCAGTTTCTTCAAAGGAGCAACGAACATGCAAGGTCAAGGTTCTTCCGGCAATGTGATTGCCGCACTCGCGAGTTTCTTTATTCCAGGCTTAGGCCAACTGTTGCAGGGGCGGGTGCTTGCAGCGGTGGTGTTTTTTGTTTTTGCGTTCATTCTGTGGTTCGTGCTGCTCGGCTGGCTGGTGCATTTGTGGGCAATTATCGACGCGGCGATGTTCAAAGCCCCGCAATCGCGCGCGCCGATATTTTAGCGGTGACGCCGATGTCTCCAGCTTGTCAATATTCGCAATTGCACAGCTACAGGGCTTGCTTCGGCATCGGATTATGCTAGCGTGCGCGCTCTTTCTACGGCTGCCGGAGCATCCACATGAGCGTTTTCGACGAAGTTTTAAAACATATTGATGGCAATACCTTAGGCCAGATCGCACAACAGCTGGGTGCAACGCCGCAGCAAACGCAAAGCGCAATTCAAGTGGCTTTGCCAGCAATTTTGGGCGGCATGCAGCGCAATATTGCGAATGGCGGCGCTGAAGCACTGCACACTGCGGTGACCAGCAGCCACCAAGGCGTGGATATCGGCAGCATGTTGGGCGGATTGTTGGGCGGCGGTGGTAGTGGCGGCGGCGCAGGCGGCTTGCTCAGCTCAGTGATGGGGATGATGGGCGGCGGTGCTTCTGCGCCGGCAGCTGGCGGTATGGGCGGCCTAATGGGTTCAGTGATGGGCATGATGGGCGGCGGTCAGCAGCAGTCTAGCCCGCTCAGCGCCGGTATGGGCATCTTAGGACACGTGCTCGGCGGCTCGCAGCAGCGCACGGCGCAGGGTGTTTCGCAGGCATCAGGCCTAAGTTCGCAGGGTTCCTCCGCGCTGATGGCGATGCTGGCACCGATGGTAATGGGCGCGCTTGGCAAAATGATGTCCGGCGGTGCGGCGCAGGGTGCGCAGGGCTTGGCCGGCATTATCGGCGGCGACATGGCGCGTTTGGGCCATCCAGAGCCTGCACATGCGCAACAAAAAGGCTTCATGGGCGGCCTGCTCGATGCCGATGGTGATGGCGATGTGGATGCCTCTGACTTGCTCAGCCGGGGCTCGATGTTGATGGGGCTGTTTGGCAAGCGCTAAACCGTAGCATTAAACGAAAAAATGCAACCCCGCTTCCAGCTTTGCTGGGGCGGGGTTTTTTACGCGCCAAGCATTCTCAAATCAGCTAATTCATACGCAATGACGCCGCTGCTGATCTAGACTTCAGCAAAGTCAGCACGGCGAGGATATTTATTCGCTCGGCAAGACTCATCTGCCGTGTCGCCTTGCGGCAAGACTCGATTGAGTGGTCAAAACCGGAGCGCTGAATGCAATACCGAATTATTTTTAAATACATCAGCGGACGCAAACGCGGCACCAGCGAGGTATTCCCGCTGCCGCGCTTCGCTTCAGAATTGAAAATAGGCCGCGATCCAGCCTGTGAGGTGCGATTTGATCCCATGAGCGACACCGAAGTTAGCCGTCACCACGCCTCAGTGCAGTGGGTAGATGACGGCGAGCGCCACTACACCATTGTCGATTTATTGAGCAGCAACGGCACGTTTTTAAATAACCAGCGGATTGACAATGCAAGCCCACTGAAAAGTGGTGACCTATTGGAGTTTGGCAAAGGCGGGCCCAGCGCACGCGTCGAAATCCAGGCCGAGCCCAGTTTTGACAACACCCTGGCACCGGCCACGAAAATGATGGATAAAGTTCCGTCAAAATAAAAAAAGCATTGGGAAAAACAGCCACCGGAATTTTGCCGCACACTTGCTTTGCCGTATCGCCTTCCGGCGAGACTTGCAACCCTTAGAATATCGAGCCAAACATGACCGAAACCAGCCCAACCCGCGCCCCCGAAGATCGTCGTCGGGGAATTTATTTGCTGCCGAATCTATTAACCACCTGCGCGATGTTTGCCGGCTACTACGCGATTGTCGCCAGTATTAATGGGCGTTGGACGGACGCCTGCGTCGCGGTGTTTATCGCGGCATTTTTTGACGGGATTGACGGGCGGGTGGCGCGCCTGACCAACACCCAAAGCGCGTTTGGCGTGCAGTACGATTCACTGTCGGATTTGATCAGTTTTGGCGTGGCGCCCAGTTTGATTATGTACAACTGGTCGTTGGTGCACCTGAAAGAAATCAGCCCGATGATGGGTAAATTAGGCTGGCTCGCGGCGTTTTTGTATGCCGCATGCGCGGCCTTGCGCTTGGCCCGGTTCAATGTGCAAGTGGATGTGCAGGACAAGCGATTTTTTCAAGGCTTAGCCAGCCCGGCTGCGGCCGGCACGATCGTCAGCTTTGTTTGGGCGGTCGTGAAACTGGGCGGCGACGGCAGTGCAGTGCGTTGGATTACGCCAATTTTGACCGTGATTGTGGCGCTCGCGATGGTCAGTAATTTGCGCTATTACAGCTTTAAAGCCTGGCCCGAAAAAGTGCGTTTTTTATGGGCCATTGTAATTGTGCTGCTGATTGCCGGTATTGCGCTGAACCCGCCGCTGGCGCTGGTGGGCATTTTCTTCGGCTATGTACTTTCCGGGCCGGTTATGACGATTTTGGGCGTACGCCAACGCCGTGCCCAGCATGCCGCTGAACACAACCATACGCCGCAAGACGATGATGATATGCAGGACCATGATCAGTGAATCGCAAACTGAAGGCGCCAGCGTAACCGCGATCAGCGCAACCGCGATCGGCGCAGCCGAACTTGCGGTACTCGCAGATTTATCGCAGGCCTTTGCGCAGTCAATAGATTTAAACCAAACCTTGCGCGAAGCGGTCACGCGCATTGCCCAACACATGCGCGCGGAAGCCGCGAGCTTGTTTTTACGTGAACCCGAAACCGGTGATATTGTTTGCCGCGCCAGCGCCGGCCCGGTTGATGTAACGGGTCTGCGCATCCACCAGGGCCACGGCATTGTTGGGCGTACGATTGCGGAAAACCGGGTGCAGCTGGTGCGCGATGTGCAGCACGATCCGGACTACATCGGCTCAGGTGTGCGGGTTAAAAACTTCCAGCCCCGCACGATGGTGTGCGCGCCATTGAGCGGCGCGGGCGGTGCCATCGGCGCGCTGCAAGTGATCAACAAGCATGATGGCGCGCTATTCGGTACGCAAGACGCCGACATGCTGCGCCTACTCGCGGTGCCCACCACCATGGCGCTGGCGAACGCGCGTTTGGCGCTGGAGCTATTAGAACAAAATCGCATCCGCCGTGAATTCGAGTTGGCGCGCCAGATGCAAAAAACGCTGTTCCCAAAACGGCGCCCGCAATTTCCGGTGAATGCAATCAATCGCCCCGCACGCGAAATTTCCGGTGATTTCTATGATTTTTTTGAGCTTGCCGATGGGCGTGTGGGCTTCGCGATTGGCGATGTTTCCGGTAAAGGTATGGATGCGGCGATGCTGATGGTGCGGGCCAGCGCGCTGCTGCGTTTTTTTGGCAAAACAGGCCTGCCGCCGGCCGATTGGTTGGCGCGCGCGAACGACGAACTGACCGAAACCGTGCGCTTCGGCATGTTTGTCTGCGCGTTGGTTGGCTATTACGAGGCGGACTCGGGCATGGTTTGCTTTGCCAGTGCGGGCTTTCCCCCGGCCCTGCTGCACATTGATGGCGAAAACGTGCTGCGTGAGTTCGAGGCACATGGCCCGCCGTTGGGCGTGTTGGCCCCGATGCTGTATAGCTTTGACCGCGTTTGTGTTGCAGGTGCAAGTTTTTATGCCTACTCGGATGGCCTGACCGATATTCGTGACGCGGCAAATCACACCATTGGCGTTGAGGGCGTCAAGGGGTTGATTGCGCGTGTGATCGGCCTGAGCCCGGCGGCGCGTTTGCGCGCGATGCTGTATCAATTGCGCAATCAGCATTTGCCGGATGACACCACCGTGCTGTTGGTGGCAGAAGCCACACAGCCGCCGCGCCTACTGAGCGATATCGGCTGCTTGAGCGATGCGACCAATTTGCGTGCGCTGCGCCAGCTGATGCGCGAAACGCTCACCCGTGTCGGATTTTCCGGCGATACGTTTGAGCAAATCGTGCTGAGCGTCGATGAAGCGATTGCCAACATCATTCGCCACGGCTACGGCGGCTGCACAGACGGTCGACTTGAGCTTTCCAACTGGTTGATCGGGCGCGAATTGCACTGCGTGCTGCGCGATTTTGCCCCGCGCGTGGACGCAAACTGCATCCATCCGCGCGACTTAACCGAATGCAAAGCCGGCGGATTGGGCATCAACCTGATTGATATGACCTTCGATCGGTGGGCGTTTAGCGCGCCGGAATCGGGTGTGGGAAATGTTTTGACTTTGGTAAAAGCGCTGCCATGACGGACGCATTATTTTAAAATACAAAAAATCAGCGTTTGCGCTGCCGCGACTTCCTGATAACCTGCGCGCACCCTTTCAACGTTGACTTGAGGCAAAGATGCGCGTCGTAATTGATTTGTCCGAACAAGATTTAGACCATTTCCGCACTGCAATGCGACGTGCGCGGGAATCCGCTGCGCATTTAAGTGCTGAAGACATTACCGCAGCGGCGCTCAAGCTTTTGGAAGATACCCGCGATATTCAGGTGCCGGAATTTGTTGGTAGCCGAATGCGCAAGCTCAACACCATGATCGCGATGGTGCACGACAAAGCATGGGGCCTGACTGACGCTGAACGCAAAGAAGTTTTAAGCGCGCTGACCTATTTTTGCGACCCCAACGACGCCATTCCAGATGACATCCCCGTGCTCGGCTTTTTGGACGATGCGATTATGATTGAGCTGGTGGTGGAAGAACTCAAACACGAATTAGACGCCTATGAAGATTTTTGCCAGTACCGCGAGAATGCAGCGCTGCAGTCGGGCGCGGTTGCTGCAAGCGGATTAAATCGGGAAGACTGGCTAGCGCAGCGTCAGGAAGAGCTGTTGGAACG
>JANNYO010000107.1:0-1065 GCA_031410115.1 Rhodanobacteraceae bacterium
GCCGCGCCGTTAATACTGACGCTGGTAATGCGGCCTTGGCTATCGCGGCCATAGCTGGCGGTGGTGCCGGATGGATAGGTCATACCCATTAATCGATCCGACTTGCTGTAGGTTTGCGCCAGCACCAGCGGTGTGCCGCCGGTTATTTGCGTTTTCATCGTTACATTGCCGCGCCGGTCATAGCACAACGTGGTACTGCCGGATTCATCGCTAAAACGCGTCATGCGCCCAGCGGGGAAACTGCCCGCGCAGGCTGTCGTGGCGTCGGTTTGATCATAATAAAACTGCACCGTTTTCGCGGCGTTGACGACGCTGCTGCCGGCCGGCTTGTACTCGATTTTGGTCAAGCGATTCAGCACGTCATAGCTCATCAAACTAACCACGCCGCGCGCGTCGGTTTGCTGATTGCGATTGCCCGCGGCGTCATACAGATAAGCGCTGACGCCGGTGTCGGGGCTGGTCAAACTCGTTAGGTTACTTAGACCATCATAGGCATAGACGGTGTTGAGCGATTTTGGGTCATTGACCGTGGTCAAGCGATCCAGCGCGTCGTATTGATACTCGACTTTCGCAGCGATGCCGCCGACGTCTTGCAGGGTTTTAATCAAGCGATTCAGCGGGTCATAATCGTTATCCGACACCGTGCCGGCATTGGTGCCAAGCATCGGGTCCGTGGTCAAGTCGGTGTTGCCATTGGCATCGAAGGTCATGCTGGTTTTACGCACGCTTGGGTCGTCCAAATTCGCCTGCGCCGCAAACGGCGCGCGAATGCTGGCCTTCATGCGGCTTAGCTGATCGTACTGGCGCGCCATGAGGCGTTTCACCACGGCAGCACCATCCGCGGTCGATTCCTTGACCCGATTCCCCGCCGCATCCAACACATAAGTGATTGAATTGCCTGCATTATCCGAGATGCCGGTCATGCGCTGCGCTTGGTCGTAACCGTACTGCAAAAACGCACCGTCGGGCTGGGTGACGCGCTCAATGGCGCCAAAAGGTGTGTAGGCAAACGTGGTCACCGCGTCTTCTGCCAGGGTCGCACCTTTGACGGTGCGCGTGAGCAGC
>JANNYO010000108.1:0-2338 GCA_031410115.1 Rhodanobacteraceae bacterium
GTCAAAGCTTTGAAAGAATCACAGCCTCTGGCGCGAAGCCGTGCATGAGCGCCAATTTGATCAGCTCTGCCTCAGTTTTAACGCCCAGCTTTTCAAACATTGTGCGTTTATGCGTGCTGACCGTTTTTGCGCTGATGAACAGGCGCGCCGCCAAGTCGATCCCGCGCTCACCCGCAACGATTGACATCGCGACTTCGTGTTCGCGCGCACTGAGCTGGGTAAATGGTGATTGATCGCTAGATTCCGGCCCGGCGAGCGCTAGTGCCTGCGCCAATTCTTGACTGACATAGCGCCTTCCCTGCATAGCTTTTCGAATGGCAGCTTTTAGCTCATCAGCGCCTGCGCCTTTACTGACGTAACCCGAAGCGCCCGCTTCTAGCATTCGCCGCAACAAACCAAGCTCCTCGTGTTGACTAACAATAATCACCTTGGGCGGCACTTCCATCGCCATCAACCGGGACAAGGCTTCGACGCCGCTAATGCCCCCAGGCATACTGATATCTAGCAAAAAAACGTCCGGCTTATCTTTGCGCGCGATTAAAATCGCGTCGTCGCCACGACTCCCTTCGGCAATCACTTTGAACTCTGGGTCGCTAGCCAAAATAAGCGCGAAGCCAGTTCGGATTAAGTCGTGATCGTCGATTATCGCCACTCGAATCATCTTGTTTACCCCCTGTTGATGCTGGACAAAACCGCTAAATATCGCTGACGACGCCACTCAAATACGCGCCCTTGAGCTTGACGTAGTTTTTTGCCGAGTAATAGAGCGATTCGATTTCGATATCACTCAATTTGCGCACAAACCGCGCCGGATTTCCGCGCCACATTGAGCCCGGCTCGACTATTTTTCCTGGGCTCAGCACGCTTCCTGCGGCAATCAGTGAGTTTTTGCCAACATATGCGTTATCCAACACCACCGCACCCATGCCGATCAGGCAGGCGTCTTCGATTGTGCACGCATGTAATATCGCGCCATGCCCGACCGTGACATCGCAGCCGATCAATAACGGACTGCCCCCTGGGGTATACGGGCCATCATGGGTTACGTGCAACACGCTGTTATCTTGGATATTGCTGCGCGCGCCGATGACGATTTTATGTACGTCGCCGCGCGCGGCAACAAAAGGCCAAATACTGACGTCATCGCCCAATTGCACCTGTCCTAAAACCAAGGCTAGCGAATCAATGTAGACCCGATCACCAAGCTGCGGCGAAAAATTTTGAAACCGTCTGATCGCCATGACTTTGAGTTTGACCGCTTTTTAGAGCGGCTAGCTTGGCAGCTACACGGGCAGGTTGAAATAGGCGCAACAACTTTACTGCGTCGGGCACAATTCAGCTCAAGCGGATTTAAGTTAACTTTCGTGAAAATTACACACTAGCGCTTACCCCAGTTGAATCCATTATTTAACTTGTTTAACGTTTTCCGCTACCAAACAATCACAGATGACCCACTACCTAATCCCAACCGAAAGTGACCTCAGCGCTCTCAGTGAGCTTGGCAGCAGCAGTTTTTCCGACACTTTCGGGCATCTTTATAGTGCGGAAAATTTGGCGCTGTTTTTGGCAGAAACCCACAGTGAGCCAATGGTGTTGGCGGAGCTGCGCAATCCAATGCGGCGTTATTTAGTTGCTGAAGATACCGGAAAAATGATCGGCTATTGCAAGCTCGGGCTTGATCACAGCCTGCCGCTAGATTTACCCGGGCGGGTGGTAATGGAATTAAAGCAGCTGTACTTAAAGCGAAGTCATTTCGGCACGGGTGTGGCGGAACAGCTGATGACATGGGCAATTGCCACGGCGCGCAGCCAAGCTGCCGACGACATTGTGCTCAGTGTTTACAGTGACAACCCGCGGGCGCAACGATTTTATCAGCGCTATGGTTTCGCCCACGCTGCGAACTGCTCATTTATGGTCGGCGCGCACCGCGATGATGAGTATTTGTATCGATTGATGCTGCGCCCTTGAGTACCATATTGGTTGTTGGCTTAACCGGCGGCATCGCGTCAGGCAAAAGCTTTGTCAGCGATCAATTCGCTGCGCTCGGCGCGCAAATTGTCGATACTGATTTACTCGCCCGCGAGGTTTTGGCGCCGGGCAGTGAGGGTTTGCAGTGCTTGACGGACGCATTGGGCGACGAGATTTTGGATTCTGCGGGCACGTTAAATCGCCGCGCTCTGCGCGCGCGCGTCTTTGCTGACGCCGACGCGCGCGGCGTATTGGAAGCGATTACACATCCACGCATTCGTGCTTTGGTGATGGCGCAACTCGCACAAGTCTCGCGACAGCGAGACGACAAACAAGTCTCGCGACAGCGAAACGAAAAACAATTCTCGCG
>JANNYO010000109.1:0-11472 GCA_031410115.1 Rhodanobacteraceae bacterium
GCACCAAACCAGCAGCAGCGTGCAGCAATCGCGGCAAATGGGTAATTTTGGCGGTTTTGCTGCTCAGCTGCGGACTGATCCTGCCACTAAGCTGGCAGGCAATTCAGGCCGAGCGTCGGCAGAGTGCGCTGATGAACAGCATGAAAAAATCACTCGCAGGGATTGACAAAATTTTGCGTCAGCCCGTCTGCGCGCCAAATGATTGGCTTGCCCCGTCTGAATCATTGTTGGCGCAAACGCGCACGATTGACGCTGCGTTTCCACGTTTAAGTTTGCCTGGATCTGAATTTACCAAGCTCAGTCAAGCGCTGGTTGTCGACAGCGCGCAATTTGCCACAAATGCCGGCCTAGCGACCTGTCAGTCAGGGTTGCAGGCGCTAAAGCAGATTAAAAACCAATGCAGCGCGTGCCACAAGGCATTTGGTGCAGGCCCACGCAACAAGCTGTCTACAGGCGCGCCGGTTCAATGAAAACGGTTGGCGTACGGCTAGCGGTGGCGCTGCGCCAATTGATCCAGCACATCCACCAAGCCCAGACCGCGCGCGCGCAACAGCACGAGCAAATGAAAAATCAAATCAGCGGCCTCGCCGGTGAGCGCGGCGTCGTCTTGCGCAACCGCAGCAAGTGCAGTTTCGACACCTTCCTCGCCAACTTTCTGCGCGATGCGGCGCAGTTCACCTTGAAACAATTTTGTGGTGTAGCTGCCCGCCGGCAGCTCTATTTTGCGTTTAGCGATCAGCGCGTCTAAATCACTTAGGAAACTAATCTTTGGCCCTACCGGTGGGCAATTGGCCGGTCTATTTTCTGACGCGCTGTGCGCATCAGAACTAAATTCGCCATCAAAGCAGGTCGCGGTGCCATTGTGGCAAGTGGGGCCCAGAGGCGTGGCAAGGATCAGTATCGTATCGCGATCGCAGTCTAAATACGCATCCACAAATTGCAGCGTATGCCCGCTGCTTTCGCCTTTGGTCCAGAGCCGGTTTTTACTGCGGGAAAAAAATGTCACCTGCCCGCTCATCAAGGTTTGTAGTAATGCTTCGCGGTTAACGTAACCCAGCATCAGCACGCGCGCACTGGCGGCGCATTGAACAATGGCGGGAACAAGTCCACCTGTTTTCGCCCAATCCATTCGGTCAATTTGTAAGCTTGTTAACATCGCACTGCCACCCCTGCCCGCTGCAAATAGTCTTTTAACGCTGGAATGGCGATGGTGCCTGAGTGAAACACGCTGGCGGCCAGCGCCGCATCGACATCGGCCTGCTGGAAAACGTCGCTAAAATGCGCCATCGACCCTGCGCCACCTGAGGCCACGAGTGGCACGTGACAAATTGCGCGCACGGCTTGCAGTTGCACCAAGTCGTAGCCATTTTTGACACCATCGCTACCCATGCAGTTCAATACAATTTCCCCGGCGCCACGCGCCTGCACTTCGCTGACCCAGGCCAAGGTGTCGACACCATCCGAGTTCGTTTTGTTTGGATCACCGGTAAATTTGTAGACGCGCCAGGACACAGCATCACTGCCGACCCGCGTATTGGCCCGGCTATCAATGCCAATCACCACACACTGCGCGCCGAATTCCGCACTTAGTTCGTTGATCAAATCCGGGTTGAGCAAAGCCGGGGTATTGAGGGAAATTTTATCGGCTCCCGCATGCAACACGGCGCGCGCGCCATCGAGTGATCGAATACCACCGGCCACTGAGAACGGGATATCGATTGCGTGCGCGACACGGCTGACCCAATCGCGATCAACCGAGCGCCCCTCAGGGCTTGCGCTGATATCGTAAAACACCAGCTCGTCCGCGCCTTGATCGCGATAGCGCAGCGCTAAATCCAGAATATCGCCCATCACCACGTGGTCTTTGAACTGCACGCCTTTGACCACTTTGCCATCGCGCACATCCAAACATGGAATGATGCGGCGCGTCAGGTTTGAAGCAGGCGCCGTCACAGCTTGATCTGCTCAAAGGCGGCGCGCAGGCTAAAGTTTCCCTGCAACAGAGCCTTGCCAATAATCACGCCCCGAATGGCGCTGGCATTCAGTGCACGCAAATCTGCTAGCTGTGCGACGCCGCCCGACGCTTGGATTTCCATCGCCGCGCAAATCGCTTTTAAGCGCAAATAAAGCGTCACGTTCGGCCCGGTCAACATGCCATCCAGCGCGATGTCAGTTACCAACGCATGTTTGAAACCGGCGGCGGCAAAACGCGCAACGCACTCAAACAGTTCGACCTGTGCGGTCTCCACCCAGCCCGCGGTGTGCACGAAAAAAACGCCATGCGGGTCGGCGCGCGCGTCGAGCGCTAGGCACAGCTTTTCCGCGCCAAATAGATCCCGCCATGCGATCACCAATTCCGGATTTTGTACCGCCACTGAACCCACCACCACACGTGCAGCGCCGATACCGATGCGCAAACGAATATCGGCGTCGGTGCGCACGCCACCACCGGTTTGGATTTTTAACGACGTCTGACGCGCAATCGCTTCGATCAGATGCAAGTTTTCGATGGAACCCGCCTTAGCCCCTCGCGCTCCGTCTAAATCAACCACGTGCAGCCAGCTTGCACCCTCGTCTTGGTAGCGTTTTGCCAGGTCTACCGCGTTATCTGGATAGCGCGTTTCCTGCGCAAAATCGCCCTGCAGCAGGCGCACAACGCGGCCTTCGCGCAAATCAATTGCCGGGTACAGCTGCATCAGCGCATCTCCAAAAAGTTTTTTAACAAGCGCGCACCGGCGGCTTGGCTACGCTCGGGGTGAAACTGCGCGCCCATAAAATTCCCGCGCGCAACTACAGCGCTAAAAGCCTGCCCGTGCAAACTCGTGGCGCGTGTATGCGCGCCCACTGGCGCGGCAAAACTGTGCACAAAATAGGCGTAGCAGCCGGCCAAACCGGCGCACAGTGGGTGTGCAGCATCTTGCACGTCAATGCGGTTCCAACCCATGTGCGGTATGCGCAGTCCACGCGCTGCACCCAGCTTTTCGACCCGCCCTGGCAATAAACCTAGGCAGGCAACGTCGCCTTCGGCTGATGTATCAAACATCAGCTGCACACCGACGCACACGCCTAAAACCGGCTGCGTTAACGTCGCTAGTTTATTAACTAAACCAAAGCCTCGCAGTTTCGCCATCGCAGGCCCAGCCGCGCCAACGCCGGGCAGCACAACATGTGACGCCGCCTGAATTTGCGCCCAGTCGGAGCTGACCGGGGCAGCAAGGCCAAGCCTCGCAAAAGCGGCCTGCACCGAGGCCAAATTGGCGCCGCCTGAGTCAACTAAAACGACGGAGGTTGCGCTCACAAACTGCCCTTGGTGCTGGGCATCACATCACCCGTGCGTGCGAACGCAAGCCGCAGGCAGCGCGCCACCACTTTGAAACAGGCTTCAATTTGATGATGATCGTTTTCACCAAGCACGCTCAAATGCAAATTTGCGCCCAAGCTTTCGCACAGGCTGCGGAAAAAATGCGGCAACAGCTCGGTTGGGAACGCACCGACTAATGCGCGCTCGAGCTTGCCCTCAAAAACAAAATACGCCCGGCCTGATAAGTCTAAAACCGCACTGGCGCGGCTTTCGTCCATCGGCAGCGTGAATGCATATCGGGCAATACCACGTTTATCACCGAGCGCAGATTTGATCGCCGAACCTAGAGCCAAGGCGCAATCTTCAATCGTATGATGTTCATCGATATGCAAATCACCGATGCAATCCAATTTCAGGGCGAAGCCGCCGTGCTTTGCCAGCGCTTCTAGCATGTGATCAAAAAAACCGATGCCGGTGCTCACGTACGCTTGGGTCTGCGCGTCTAAATCAACGCTGACGCTAATCTTGGTTTCCTTTGTATTGCGTACGCAACTGCCCTGGCGCGGCGCATCTAAAAGCGTGCGCGCCACCTCCAACCAGCTCATGCCCGCAGGGCCAACACGCAAGCCACGAACGCCTAAATTTTCTGCAAACTGCAAGTCGGTTACCCGATCCCCGACCATCGCCGATGCGGCGCGATCAAAGCCATCGCGCAGGTAGTGCAGCACCAAGCCCAGCTTGGGTTTGCGCGTCTCGTTTGGCTCATGCGCAAAATGTCGATCAACGCAAATTTCTTTGAACGTAATGCCCTGACTGGCAAGTATATTGATCAACATATTCTGCACCGGCCAGAACGTGTCTTCCGGAAATGACTCGGTGCCCAGGCCATCTTGGTTGGTTACCATCACCAGCTGATAGCCAGCGCGCACCAGTCTGGCGAGCGCTTCAATCACGCCGGGCAACAGCTTAAATTTGTCCAAACGATCAACTTGAAAATCAGCGGGTTCTTCGATCAGGCAACCATCGCGATCAACGAACAAGATTTTATCTTGGGTCATGCGGCCTCCTTGGACGCGGGCAAACTGAAGCTCGCTAACGCTTCAACAAGCGCTTTTAAAAACTGATCATTTTCTACCGGCGTGCCGACACTGACACGCAAATTCTGCGCCAACCCCGGGTAATGTGAGACATCACGCAGCACCACGCCAAGCGCCGCTAAAGCTCGGTAGGTCGTTTTCGCATCCGCAACCTCAAAGGTCAGAAAATTTGCCGCACTCGGCCAGACTTTCACCACCCCGGCAAGACTCGATAGCGCCAAGGCCAACCGTACGCGCTCAGATTTTAAAATTCCGATACGCGCCGCGATCTGCGCTAAGTCTGCCAATCCATGCAGCGCGGCTGTAGCCACTGGGCTTGCGACTGGATACGGTGCCATTAACGTGCGTAATAGCGCGATCAGTTCAGGCCGCGCAATCGCGCAACCGACGCGCGCGCCCGCCAAACCGTAGGCTTTCGACAGCGTACGCAGCACCACAACATTGGGAAATTCCGCGATCAAATCCGGCGCTGGCGGCGCATCGGAAAACTCAATATACGCCTCGTCCACGACCACGACCGCACGCCCCAGCGCGGCTTTGATAAAAGCAACCAGATCGCTACGCTGCACCACGCCGCCGGTCGGGTTATTCGGCGTGCACACATACGCCAACTTGACGCCCGCAGCTAAGCCGCGCGTCGCCGCTTGCCAATCGGGCGCAAAATTTTGCTCCGGCAATAGCGGCACCTCAAGCACGATTGCACCTTGAACATTGGCGCAGACTTTGTACATGCCAAAAGTCGGTGGCATGGTCAAAACGCGATCCACACCCGCGCGGCAAAAAGCCCGCGTCAGTAAATCGATCAATTCATCCGAACCCCGACCAATTAACAGCATGTCGCTCGGTACCGCATAAATTTCAGCAAGCCGCTGTAGCAATTGCGGTGGCTGCGGCGCTGGGTATCGATTGAGTGCATTGCCAGCCGCAGACGAATCCACAAAAGGCGGCCACGGCGATTCGTTTGCGTTCAAAAAAGTCGCACCGGTAGACGCTTCCATGCGCGCTGAGGAATACCCCTTAAAGCCTAAAAAATCTGGCCGAACTAGACTCAAAACCGACGCCACAGTCGACGGGCGCACGGGCTCAACCGGCGCATCAGCACCGATCAAATCCAACCGCTTTTGCACCGCTAGTGCATGCGCTTCTAAGCCCTCCGCACGTGCTAGCGTGACCGCCTCTGGGCCAATAGCCGCCAAGCCTTCAGCACTCAGCGTTTGTACGGTAATTAACTTAATAAAGCTTGCAACCGAAACGCCGCTGTAGGCGCGCGCATGGCCGTAAGTTGGCAATACGTGATTGGTGCCCGCGTTGTAATCGCCGGTAGACTCAGGTGTCAGTGGGCCTAAAAAAATACTGCCGGCATTGCGTATCTGGCTCAGATACTGTCGGGCATGTTGAAGATTCAGCAGCAGATGCTCGGGTGCATATTGATTGCTGACCGCAAGCGCAGTTTCAATCGTATCGACCCAAATAAACCGGCTGTTGGCGATGCTTTGCGTCGCGACATCGGCGCGCTCAAGCGTCAATAACTGACGCGCGACAGCGGCTTGCACCTGGGCGATTAGATGTGCGTCGTCGCTCAGCAATATCACCTGCGAATCTGGCCCGTGCTCAGCTTGGCTGAGCAAATCGGCAGCCACGATTTCCGCGTTAGCAAAGCGATCAGCAATCACCAGCACTTCGCTGGGGCCAGCCGGCATATCAATCGCGGCGCCATCTGCGCTTAAACTGACCTGCTGTTTCGCCTCGGTTACCCAGGCATTTCCGGGGCCGAAAATCTTGTCGCATTTAGGCACGGTTTGCGTTCCGAACGCCATTGCCGCAATCGCCTGCACGCCGCCCAGCTTGACCACAGTTTCGATGCCGCAAAGTTTTGCCGCGTACAGCACCGTCGGGTGCACCGAGCCACTCGCATCTGGCGGCGAACACAGCACGATTTGTTTGCAGCCCGCCAACATTGCGGGCACGCCCAGCATCAATGCGGTCGAGGGCAAAGGTGCGCTGCCTGCAGGCACGTAAAGCCCAACCCGGTCAATTGCAACGACGATGCGCTCACACAGCACACCGGGCGCGGTTTCTAGCGCGACGGCGGTCGGCGCACAGGCGCCGTGAAAGGCCTTGATGCGGGCAAAAGCGGCGCGCATCGCGGCTTTCAAAGCCTCCGGCAACTGCGCGTCGCACGCGTCAAACTCTTCGGTACTGACGCACAAATCGCCAATTTCGACGCCATCAAACCGGCGCGTTAGTGCACGCGCGCTAGCATCGCCGTCGGCACGAATTTGCGCAATCAAACGCGCGACATCCGCGCCGCGCTCTGGGTAAGCAGTGGCTGCCGGGCGTTGCAAAATTTCGACGCGCGCGGCGGCGCTTAAATCATTCCAAACAATCATTTTTTTACTCAGTAAAATCTAGTGTGAAACCTAACTTGTTTTCCAGTGTCGTCTGCCGGCGAGACTTATCGCCTTGTCACCGTGCGGCGAGGCTTGCGGCTTGCGGCTTGCGAGCCGGCTTTTAACTGAGCATCTTCTCAACCGGCAGCACCAGTAAATTGTGCGCACCAGCGGCTTTCAATTCTTCCAGATGCTTCCAGCTGATGCTGTCGTGGCATACCGCCTGCACCGCAAGTTCTGTTGCCATCGCACCTGCCATTGCTGCGTCCATATTAAGCACCGTTGGGCGATCCGCTTTCGGCAGCGCTTTCAATACTGCGGCCAGATTTGCCCGCGATACCTGCAGCATCACCAGCTTGCTTTCGCGCACCCGAATTACGCCGTCAATGCGCCGCAGCAATAGCTCTGTTAGCTCTGTGCGCTCATCCGCATAGGTCAAGCCAGAGCCAATCAAAACCGCCTGGGACTCCAGAATTACCGCCGCTTCTTTCAGCTGATTGGCCACCAGCGTGGCACCCGATGAAACCAAGTCACAGATTAAATCAGCGGTGCCTAATTTTGGCGCGATCTCAACGGAACCACTGAGCACCACAGTCTTGGCGCTTACCCCATGCTCGACTAAGTATTGATTTAAAAGCGCCGGATAGCTGGTCGCGATGCGCTTGCCTTCAAACGCGCTGGGCGAAATAAATATTTCGTCCTGTGGCAGGGCGATCGACAGCCGACAGTGGCCAAAGCCCAATTCACGCAGCTCAACAAAGCCTGGATCGCGCTGATTTGCGCGCGCGTCAGTGGCTTGTTCACGCGCCACATTTTGCCCGACAAAGCCCAGCTCGCAAACGCCCTGGGCGATCATGCCGGGGATGTCATCATCACGCACCAGCAGCAAATCAACCGGCATCGATTCGCCATAGCAAAATAATTTATCCCGGCTGGAGCGAAATTTCAGGCCGCATTTTGCCAGCAGGTCCTGCGACGATTCGGATAGCCGACCTGATTTTTGCACCGCAATGCGCAATCGATCACGCGGCGTCAAGAGCTGACTCCTTCGTCCGTCGTCTCAGGCCACAGCTTGCGCCGCTTGAGCTTGCGAATTGCGGTTTGATAGCCGTCGCTACCGTCAGATAAACAGCGCGCGACTCGACCAATCGTGGTCACGCTGACCGAAGTTCGGTCGTGAATTTCGCGATACGCCACACCGTCTAATAAATACGGCACCACGCGCCAACGGTCACTCAGCGCCTCCAGTTCTGCAGGCGTGCACAGGTTGCGTAAAAACCCCTGCACTTCCTCAATGGTATCCAGCACCGTGATGGCGCGCGAAAGCGCCACAATCGGCTCTTCGCTCAAAACTTCGGCTTCAACAAATCGTTTTTTCATGTGCTATTACACTGTTACGTTAGCGCAATATTACCTAAGCATCGAGTGGGAAACAACCGGCTACTGCAGAATTCAAAAATACGTTCAGCATCAGATCGAATCACAATGCCAGCGTACCAAACCCCAATGTCGCTGCCACCTGCACAATCAGCCAAGCCGCAACAAGATAAACGCCCGCCATGCGCAAGACATTCCGGCGTTTGAGCTCGACCAAAAAGTTCATCGCAGGTGCCGCTAAAGCGCGGTGTAGCCGCCATCGACAGCTAGCTGATGCCCGGTAACAAACGAGGCTGCGTCCGAACACAGCCACAGCACTGCAGCTGCAACTTCTTCAACCTCGCCAATGCGCCCAATTGGGTGCATGCGGGTAATCGCCGCAGCATCGGCAATTTTTGCCTCGACTGCGCGCTCAAACATCGGCGTACGAATCACCGCCGGGCAAACGGTATTCACGCGAATGCCCAGGGTGCCGTATTCGGCGGCAGCGCTTTTGCTCATGCCCACCACCGCATGCTTACTGGCGGCATAAATTGCATGTTTGGGCGCGCCGACAAGGCCAGCCACCGAGGCCGTGTTGACAATCACGCCGCTTTTTTGCGCGCTCATAATTTCCAGCTGATGCTTCATGCACAGCCAAACCCCTTTGACGTTGATCGCCATCATCCGGTCGAACAGCGCTTCGTCTGACTGCGCCAAACGCCCGTGTTCCTCCTCGATACCAGCGTTGTTAAAGGCGAAATCAATTCGACCAAAACGAGCGACCGCTGACCGCGTCAAATTGGCCACCTGTGCGCGATCAGCGACATCGGTTTGCACAAACAAAGCTTGTCCGCTGCGCGAAATTTCATCCGCCAACGCTTGCCCCGGCAGCAGCGCGATATCGGCAAGAACGACATCTGCGCCAGCTTTGGCAAACGCCAGCGCGGTAGCACGCCCGATGCCGCTGGCGGCACCGGTAATCAGCGCTGTTTTTCCGGCGAAATGATAAGTCAACATGTCTAATTCCTGTTTGATCGGGTTTGGGATGGGTTTGCCTGACTCGCTTGCCGTGCCACCTGTTCGTTGAGACTCGCTTGCCGTGGCACCTGTTCGTCGAGACTCGCTTGCCGTGCCGCCTGTTCGTCGAGACTGGTTTGCCGCCTACTCTTTGCAACAGTCGCGAAGCGGTTTAGCATAAGCCGGTCACGCGAGGCGTGCGCCCCACAATAACTGGAGAATTGACGATGGCAAAAGGTATGGACAGCCAAAAGAGCAAAAAGAAAGAACCGTTAAAGACACCGAAAGAGAAAAAAGCCGAAAAAAACGCGAAAAAATCTAGCAAATAAGCACTCAGCCGTGCGTTGAGTGGCCTGAGCCGCAGCCCGCAATGGGCAGCGGCTTTTATTTTTGAAAAAAGCAAAAGTAGCGGTTTGGTTCAATGATTCTTAAAAGTCAGCACCAACACATCCCGATACGCGGGTAGCCCTGGCTGTTTTGGATGTACGGCGGTAACGCCATGAAATAAGCGGGTGTCATCTAACCACACGGCTTCATAGGCGTTTGCTAGGGTAAAGCTGCCGATTTCTGTTTTCACGCCATCTTTCGCCAAATGCACGGTCGTTGTGCCTGCCACAATATTTTCGCGCGCAATCAATAGCACCAACACATAGTCCACGCCATCACGATGCACGCCCTCGGGCGTCGGTAAACCGGCGGCATCGGGCGTGGGCTCAATACGAAACTGATGCGCTTCGGCATGCCAGTTTTTGACCTCGGGCTGCAAGGGTGCTACCAGCTCGGCGAAGCGCGCTAGCAATTCTAAAAACAGCGGATTTTCCGCCACACGGGGCAGTATCGGCGCAAATTCACGTGGCACACCGCCGTTGAGCGGGTTGTAGTCCACGCTTTGATAATGCGGCTGTGCGGGCAAACGCTTCACCTGACCGGAGTTGGCGACGCTAAACACCGCGTGACGACGCTTGCGATAGCGCCCGGCGTCAGCCATATGTTCGTCCAAACGCAAATCCGCCCAGCTTGCGGCAAATTCAGCCCATTGCGTTTGCGCAGCCACAGAAAGCACGGCGCGCATTTGCTCGGCACTGACAAAGCAAAAGCCCGGCATACCCAGCTGTGTGCGCCAAAGATTGAGTGATTGATCCAATGTTTTTGACATATTTCGCGTGTGCCAAGCAAGGCTTAAGTTTGAGGATAGCGCGAACATGCTATTTTCCGCGCCATCCAATTACTGACCAACGCGCGCTTAGGCCACCCAAAAGCCAAAGCGAGGCGCATTTAAACGGCTATGACCCCTTCCATTCGTCGAAAACTAGAAGAACTAAAAGATCGCTATCAAGAGGTCGGGCTGATGCTGTCTGACATGGAAGTGATCAACGACAACACCCGTTTTCGCGCGCTAAGCCGCGAATACGCTGGGCTCGAACCCGCCGCAACGGCGTTGACAGCGTATGCGCAAACCGAAATTGCGCTAAAAGAAACGCAGGCGATGATGTCGGGCGGTGATGTCGAAATGGCGGAGATGGCGCGCGAAGAATTGCCTGAACTGCGCGCCAAGCTTGAACAATTAGATGGCAGCGTTTCCCTGCTGTTGATTCCGAAAGACCCGCGCGATGAAGCGAATATCTTTTTAGAAGTGCGTGCCGGTACCGGTGGCGACGAAGCGGCGATATTTGCTGGTGATCTGTTTCGCATGTACACGCGCTTTGCCGACCGCCAACGCTGGAATGTCGAGATTTTGTCGGCCAGTGTTGGCGAACACGGCGGCTACAAAGAAGTGATCGCGCGCGTCGAAGGCGAAGGCGCATTTTCCCGCCTAAAATTTGAATCGGGCACACACCGCGTGCAGCGCGTGCCAGACACCGAATCCCAGGGGCGCATCCACACCAGTGCCGTGACGGTTGCAATTTTGCCGGAAGTCGAAGCGGTAGATGATATCGATATCAATCCGGCAGATTTAAAAGTCGACACCTTTCGCGCCTCAGGCGCCGGTGGTCAGCACGTTAACAAAACCGAATCTGCAATCCGCATTACCCACATTCCCAGTGGCGTGATTGTGGAATGCCAAGACCAACGATCACAGCACAAAAACCGGGCGCAAGCGATGAGCCTGTTGAAGGCGCGTTTGCTCGACACTGAAAAAGAAAAGCAGCACACCGCACAAACCGAGGAACGCCGCCTACAGGTTGGCTCAGGTGATCGCAGCCAGCGAATTCGCACCTACAATTTTCCACAGGGTCGTTTGACCGACCACCGCATTAACCTAACAATCTATCAGCTCGAGTCCATTATGACCGGCGATTTGGAACAA
>JANNYO010000110.1:0-9000 GCA_031410115.1 Rhodanobacteraceae bacterium
TGATTTTAGCCGCCGCCAAACGCGCGGGCATTAGTGCCGCGGTGGTTGTGCGCGTGCAAAAAACCGGCACCCAGGACCTACAGTTTTATGGTCAGCACGACACGCGCACCCTGGCAACTTTAGAAGTCAAAGCGTTCAATGTTGCCAACGGCAGCTCGCTCAATAATTTTCGCGAAGAGATTGGCTATACCGGCTTGAACGCAGCTGACAATGGCCGAATCGCTGTTGAAGAGCATCTCGGCCAGCTGGTGGCGAAACTAAGCGCGCATCGTGGTCGCGGCTAGGGCTTAAGAAAAGGGGCCTCTAAAAACCTTATATTTTTTTCTTGAGCAACGACGCTTCACGACGAAAATGGGATTTTTAGAGGTTCCCAAAAAACTCTTCGGTCAGTGCCAGCTGTGCTTGCGCTGATTCGCAGGGCAGTAAAACCTCGCGAATTTTCTGGCGTTCCGGATGTTCTTTCGCGTACCAGCCGATGTGTTTACGCGCCATTCGCACGCCATGGTATTCGCCGTAAAACGCGTACAGATTTTCCAGATGGCGGCGCAAAATGGCGGACACTTCCGCCGCATCGGGCGCAGGCAACACCTCACCGGTGGCAAAATAATGCGCAAGCTCGCGAAACACCCACGGCCTACCTTGGGCGGCGCGCCCGATCATTAGCGCATCACAGCCAGTTTGCAGTAGCACCGCCCTCGCCTTTTCCGGCGTGGTCAAATCACCGTTGGCCAGCACCGGAATCTGCACGGCCGCTTTGATCTCACGCATGGTGTCGTATTCCGCGTCACCGTTGTATAAATCCGCGCGCGTGCGCCCATGCACTGCTAGCGCCTGAATACCGCAGTCTTGGGCAATGCGCGCCACCCGCACACCGTTTTTATTCTCACGGTTCCAGCCGGTACGAATTTTCAGTGTTACCGGTACCTCCACCGCTGCCACCACCGCGCGCAGAATTTTTTCGACCAGCGGCTCGTCTTGCAACAACGCCGAACCGGCATAGACATTGCAGACTTTTTTCGCCGGGCAGCCCATATTAATGTCAATAATTTGCGCACCGTGCGCCACGTTGAAACGCGCCGCCTGCGCCAACAGATCAGGGTCACTGCCCGCAATTTGCACAATGATCGGATCCGTTTCGCCGGTATGATCCATGCGTTTGACCGACTTTTGCGTGTGCCACAAACGCGGGTCGCTCGTGGTCATCTCGGATGCCGCCATGCCCGCGCCTAAATCTTTGCACAGCTGGCGAAACGGGCGATCGGTAACGCCCGCCATCGGCGCCAAAGCCAACGGCGTTTTGATTTCTATGTTGCCGATGTAGAAGGGTTTGAGCATTGCAAAGTCAGACGTTTTGGCCGCAGGTAGGGCAAAGTCTGACGTGCGCAGGCTTAATACCGGCAATTTTTCCTCAAGCCGCCAATTCCCCCAGCCACCCAGCCGCCACACGAACCTGCACACCATCTTGATCAAAGCTATTGCGAATGTTCTTAACCAGCTGAATCGCCTGGGCTTTTGGGTGCAGCACCGCCATTTGTTTGAGTGCGAATCCAGGCTTCGCATCGCTTAGCTTGGCTTCGATGAAATGCGTCGCATCGCCAGCACTATTGGTCAAGATAAACTCGATCACCTTGCCCGCCGTGGTGTGCAGATAGCTGAGTTCGCCGGTGAACCCAGCGCTGTCTTGCAAAAAGCAGACATGTTTAAGCAAATGTAGCGCCACCAAATTCTCAAAGCGTGCGCCTAATTCATATGCTGCGGTATTTTGGCCTAAGTTGTCTAGGCGACGCATCGCGATTCCGTACGCACTGCTTTTTGCCGCACTTGGCGTTGCTATTGCAATCAGCGGCAAGTCGGGTGGACTGAACTTCTTCCTCACCATCATTGCCAGCGGTTTGTTCGCAGCTCGCATCATGGATGCCCGTATTTCACAGTATGCAGCTGGACATAAATTAGACACAGTAATCGGCGTTTTAGCGCCACTGATTGTCGTGGGTGGCGCGTTTTTTTCAGTGTTTAGCTATGCCCGCGGTACCTCCGCCTTCGCCGCTTGTGTCATGTGCGCGCTTGCTGCTACCGCGTTTATTGCACCGCGCAGCAACGCTATCGCGTTGGCGTCGGCGTTGGCGAAAAAAGAATGAAGTTCTCGATTGTTTAGCCCGTCTTTTGTTGGGCTACTCGCCACTTCAGCCGTCTAAACGACTTCTTCACGCGCGGCACAATCGCCATACTTCGCGCCCCAACTTTTAAGGCCGAAATTCGATGCGCATGATGAAAACCCTGTCTTTTTTATGCCTTACCTACTCAGCCGCCGGTTTCGCTGCAATCCCGGTTAACGATACTTGGGCGAACCGCACGCCGATTAGCGCGGCGCAGTTGGCGGTGGGTTTTAGTGATGTGCAAGATATTGCCGAGGCAACGACGGAAAGTTCGGATCCAATGGCGCTGTGCGAGGTGGGCGACCCGCAAACCATCGGCAACACGGTTTGGTATGGCTTGAGCGTTGGGCCAGCGGATGTGTATCTGAAAGCCGGCACCGGCACGGCGTTTTCGTCGGTCATGTTGATCACAACCGGCGCACCCGGCAGCTTTAAAACCGTTGTGGGTGGCTGTAACGATGATGGCGCGGCAAACTTAGCGTCCGCCATTGACGGGCTTAAGTTGAGTGCTAACACCAGCTATTCGATCATGGTTGCAAGGCCAGCGCAGGCGGCCAGCGTATCGGCGTTAAGTTTTAGTGCCGGGCTTGCCAACGTCAAACGCGTCACTAAAACTGCCGACACTAACGATGGCGATTGCTCCGCGCGGGATTGTTCGCTGCGCGAAGCGGTGCAGTCTGTCGGCGGTGGCGCGATTGAATTGCCTGCAGGTGATTACGTTTTGACGCTGGCTGGGCGCGGTGAAGACGCGGGTAATTCTGGCGATTTAGACATCAGTAAAGGCCTATACATTTATGGCGCAGGCGCTGGTTTGAGCAAAATCAGCATGACCGGCGTTGTCGCACCAGACCGCTTGATTGACATCGACCCAGGCTTTGGCCCGCTGGGGCCAACGGTAGGCTTGAACAATTTGACCTTAAGCAGTGGCAGCAGTGGCTTTGGTCCGGGCGGCTGCCTACGTTCGGGCGACCCATCGCTAGATCCGGCAAATGAGTTTGTCGTACTCAATAATGTCGTGGTGACCGACTGCACCTCAAGCCTGGGCGGTGGCGCGATTCATGCGCCTTCGGCACCGCTGCATCTTTACGAAAGCACGGTTAAAAACAGCATTGCGGGAAGTGGCGGCGGCGGTATTGTGTTTGGTCGACAAACCGGTGTCAGCTTGGCGCAAGGCACGATTGAGCGCAGCACAATTTCCGGAAACACCACCGATTCAGGCTTTTCCGACGGCGGTGGCGGCATTCAAAGCCGGGGCAGTTTGGTACTGATTAGCTCAACCGTATCGGGAAACCGCGCCAAATTCCATGGCGGCGGCGTGTTGGTAACAACCAGCAATGGACGCGTCAATATTAACGACAGCACGATTTCTAACAATATCGCCGACTATGATGGCAATGGCTCTGGCCTGGGCGGCGGGCTGCGCTTTGACGTCGCGTTTGGCTCGGCTACGGCCTATGTGATCAGTAATTCCGTACTGGCCGACAACCGCATCGGCAGTGTTGCCGGTGTCGGCGCGCAAGACTGCCATTCGGTGCCTAGCAACACCCTCAATGTATTTCGCAGCTGGCTGCAAACGCCCGATGCCAGCTGCGTGATCGCGCCGCTTGGCAACACCGTCAATATGCCTGCGCTGTTGGGCACGCTGGCCAATAACGGCGGCCCGACCCAGACTGCGGCGCCGCTGCCGCTCAGCCCGCTGATTGACAGCATCAATTCAGGCAGCAACTGCGGCGCGTTCGACCAACGCGGTGTGGCGCGGCCTAGCGACGGCGACGGCAATGGCTCGGTACTGTGTGATATTGGCGCGGTGGAAGTCGGCGCGAGTTCAGATTTAATGTTTAACAGCGGCTTTGAGATGCCCTAATTGCACCGTCACCATTGGATTGGATTGGCAGACTTCAAATCCCTGCCAGCACCTGACCATCCCGAACAAACGGCGCTTTTACCACGCGCACGGGCATCAGTTTGCCTCGGATATCGACGCTAACTGCGCCCAAATCGCCGCTCGCCACGCGCGCGAAGGCGATCGCTTTGTTGGCGCTGGGGCTGAAGGTGCCAGAGGTAATTTCGCCGGTGCCTTGCGCGGTATGCACGACTTGACCGTGCCGCAACACGCCTTTTTCGTCCATCACCAGCGCCACGAGTTGGCGCTTTGGCCCGGCGAGTTTTTGCGCTTCTAACGCGCGCCGACCGATGAAATCGCGATCATTTGGCACCATCGCCAGCGTCCATGCCAGGCCAGATTCCAACGGCGTGGTGCTTTCATCCATATCTTGCCCGTATAGATTCATCGCCGCTTCCAAGCGCAGCGTGTCACGCGCACCTAAGCCTGCGGGTAAAACACCCGCGGCATTCAGGCGCTGACAAAAATCTTCGGCAGCAGTATTTGCCAGCATGATCTCAAAGCCGTCTTCACCGGTGTAGCCGGTGCGTGCGATGAACATGCCATCGCCTTCACAGGCGGAAAACTTTGTCAGTGCCAGCGCTAAGGCTGCGGTTTCAGGCGTTAACAAACTAACTGCTTTTGCACGCGCGTTTGGCCCCTGCACCGCGACCATGGCAAGTTCTGTGCGCTCATGCACGGCCACCGAAAACTTCGCCGCCTGCACTTGAATCCAGGGCATATCTTTGTCGCGCGTGGCGGCGTTAACGACGATGCGAAACCAGGATTCATCCAAGAAATAAATGATCAAATCATCAATTACACCGGCATTTTCTTGCAGCATGCAGGTGTACAGCGCTTTGCCTCGAATTTTGAGTTTGTCGACATTATTTGCCACCAGATAGCGCAAAAATTCGCGCACGCGTGGGCCGATTAGGTCAACAACCGTCATGTGCGAGACGTCAAACCAGCCGGCATCTTTGCGCACGGCGTGATGTTCGGCAATCTGGGAGCTGTACTGAATCGGCATATCCCAACCACCAAAATCGACCATTTTTGCCCCTAGGCTGCGGTGCAGGGCGTTCAAGACCGTTTGCTTGCTCATTGTTTTCATTTCTCTAGACGTTTCAAAGGCAGGCAGTGTAACGGTTCCAGACGGCTTGCCGCAGCGTGCTTGGCGTGTGTTTCACAACCCGCACCCGCATACTATTGCGGACCACTTTCAGGACAAATTGATGACCATAAAAGTAGCCTTAGTCACCGGCGCGGCGAAACGCGTTGGTGCTGAAATAGCCCGCACCTTACACGCAAACGGTTTTGCCATCGCCCTGCACTATCGCGGCAGTGAAGCGGCAGCGCTGGCACTCAAAGCCGAGCTGGAAGCGTTGCGCCCAGACAGCGTTGCGTTGTTTCAATGCGATTTGAACGAACTTGGGAAAATTCCGGCTTTAGTCTCCGCCGTGATTGCGCATTTTGGTCGGTTAGATGCGCTGGTAAACAACGCCTCAAGTTTTTATCCGACGCCAATCGGCGAAATTAGCGAAAGCCACATTCGAGATTTGTTTGCCAGCAACGCATTCGCGCCGCTGCTTTTGGTGCAGGCAGCCGAAGCGGCGTTGCGCGCAGCAAATGGTGCGGTAGTCAACATCGTTGATATCTATGCCGAGCGCCCACTGGCACGCTACACGCCGTATTGCATGGCAAAAGCGGCGCTGGTTGCGGCCACCTACGCATTGGCGCGTGAGCTGGGGCCAGAAGTACGCGTAAACGGCGTTGCGCCAGGCAATATCATTTGGTCGAGCAATATGGAAAAAGCCGAAACCCCGCTCATCGTGCAGGAACGCACCGCGTTAAAACGTCAGGGCGCACCGTCCGATATCGCCGGCACGGTGAAGTTTTTAATCTGCGATGCGCCCTATATCACCGGGCAGATTCTGCGTGTCGACGGCGGAAGGTGGCTGTTTATTTAAGTCAGCTTAGGCGCTCAAAGTTGCATCAATATTTGTCTTAAGTTCCGTCGCAATCGGCTTTAGCGCGCCATAAAAGCCTGCGAGCGGCTGCGTCAGTGCCAAATGATTTTGCTCTGCCAAGCGCGTCAACTGTTTCCGCAATACGTGCTCCCAGGGCTCACCCAAACACAGTTCGGGCGCGCGCGTGGGCAATGGGTAATGACCGGTGCGATACAGCTCTAGTAGCGTGACGGAATTTAGATCGCGTGCCAGCACCCAGCGCCCCAATTCCGTGCGCTGCACCAGTTTGAGTGCGTCAAAATCAGCGAGAAAACGCTGCAACAAATCATCGGTTAAATTGACGATACGCTCTTTTAAATCTGAGCTGCTCATGCCGTCGCCGCGCTGTTGCGCCTGTTTGAGCTGACCCAACACCCGCAGCGCAAGCGGTAGCCATTCGTCTGGTGCAACCGGCGGTTGATCGCGCTCAAAGCGATACGCGGATAAGCTGGAAGCGAAGCTTGCACCCAGCAGCGCAATGAGCCAGCAAATATAGAGCCATAAAATAAAAATCGGCAGCAAACTCAACGCGTCATAAATTTGGCGCGTGGCCGGAAATGCCGCGACGTACCAAACGAAGGCGCGTTTGCCTAGCTCAAATAAAATCGTCGCTAACAGGCCGCCGGCTGCGGCGTGGCGCCACCTGACTTCGCGGTGCGGCACGATTACATAGCTCAAGGTGAAGGCAATAAATTCAATCAATACTGGCACCAGCGCTAGCATCGTTGAGGTCGCACCCAATTGATCAGCGGTAGACGCGGCGCGTTGCAGCATCGGTAAACCGCGCGCGTAACCAGTCATTGCTAAGGACGCAGCAAGCAGCAGCGGGCCCAGCGTAAGCGCCGCCCAAAACACCACAAAACGCGCCATTGGTGGCCGCGCAGTCGGCGCGCGCCAGATGCGATTAAAAGTTGATTCAATTGAGTTCATCATCAGCACGGCGGAAACCATCAGTGCGATGACGCCCGGAATCGTCAGTGCCGAAGCGCGATCAAACAAAGGTTCTATATATTGTTTGATGGAACTACCGGCGCTGGGCACAAACTGGGTAAAAAGAAACTCAAGCAGCTGTTCTTTCACCGTTTGAAACTGCGGAAACGCGGAAATAATCGACAAACTCACCGCGCCAAGCGGCACGATCGCCAACATTGTGGTGTAAGCCAATGCACCAGCGGCCTCAAAACATTGATCATCCCAAAAGCGATTCCACAAAAAGCGTGGAAAGCTGTGGAAAGTTTTTAGATTGTGCCAAGCAAGTGTTTGCATGCGTCGAACAATACCAGTGGATTTGGGACAAGTCTCGCCGGACAGGCGACACGACAAACAAGTCTTGCTAAGGGCAACAAGGTTACCTCAGCAAGGCTGGCAAATCCGGCGCACGCAACACGTCGGAACCATGGTGTCGAAAATCGGAACGCGCTAAGCTGGCCGGATGACAAACCCGATTTCAGATTCCAACAACCGGCTAGAGCCCGGCGCCGCAGGTCAACCGCGCTTAATCGCACGCGTATTGCGCGATGTCGCACCGGGAATGAGTGGCCTTGATTACTTGCTGAAACTGTACGAAGAAAATTTTGCTCTGTTGCGTCAACTGCTGGGCGCAGTGCGGGACTATTCGGGCGCGAATTTATCGCACGTGCCGGGCAAGCCGCCGCTCTGGCTGGAAATTATTGAACAACAGCCTTACACCACTATTGCCCGGTTAACCCATAGCTTCAATTCGGAAAAGGGGATCGTGCTAGACCCAAATGCCTACGTGCGGATTTATCACGATACCCGTCAGGTCGAGGCCACGCATTGCCACATTGGCGCACATTTGAAAAAACTTTATTCGCTTGATGTGCCGCTACATGAGGTAAATCAAAAGCGTTTGCGCATGACCGTTTTCTTGAACAAGTGGCTGCGCTATTTATCGGATGCTGGGCATCTTCCCACAAGCTTCGCGCCGGTGGATGCGCTACCAAAAGCGCCATCCAGCCCAATCTTGGCACCAGAGCATCTGCAGCGTTAGCTGAACAAAAAAGTGCACAGCACAAATGACCTTGGTTTCGACTGTTGACGCAGTCGCCAGCAAACGCTATCTTTTCGTTCTCAGTGCGGGGCTATAGCTCAGCTGGGAGAGCGCTACAATGGCATTGTAGAGGTCATCGGTTCGATCCCGATTAGCTCCACCAAGATTCGTGATGGCCTCGCGTTTTTTGGTTAGTTCACAGATGGTTTTTTGCGTCCCCATCGTCTAGAGGCCTAGGACATCTCCCTTTCACGGAGACGACCGGGGTTCGAATCCCCGTGGGGACGCCACTTCATATCAATTTCGCCCGCGTGGAACCTGTAAAGCACCTAGAACTGAAAACTCCGCAAGGAGTTTTTTCGTTTAGGCGCGTGCCTGACATCTGTTATGTCGCCTGGCGGCGAGACTTATCTGCCGTGTCGCCTGGCGGCGAGACTTAAAAAAACGTGATAACATTTGTTACCACCTTTTTAGCGCAGCGATTTCTTATGAACCAAGCTCTTGTCATTCGTGCAATCGGCAATTCCAGTGGCGTAGTGTTGCCAAAAGAACTGCTCGATCAACTGGGTTTAACCCAGGGCGACAAACTTTTTGTCACTAAAGTGCCGGACGGGTTCACCATGCGTCCGTTTGACGAAACGTTCGCGACGCAAATGGAAGTAGCAAGACGGGTGATGAAAAAAGATCGAGCGATTTTGCGTGAGTTGGCTAAGTGACCTTCAAAAACGTTACAAATTGGCTGACGGTCGAGTTCGCGGTTGCAATTCATGCCGAACAGTTGCGTGAACATGGCGGCGGCGAAGGAATACGCGACCATGGTTTGCTCGAATCAGCGCTAAATCGTCCGCAGCAACTCGCGAACGATAGCAACCCTAACGTGTTTGATATTGCCGCCGCTTATGCTTTTGGGCTAGCAAAAAATCATCCTTTTATTGATGGCAA
>JANNYO010000111.1:0-11329 GCA_031410115.1 Rhodanobacteraceae bacterium
CTATCAAGTTGCGGCATCGCAGAAAAATCTAGGTGCTCGGCTTGATCGCCCAAGATCGGTTGGATCTCGCTCGACAATGGAAACCCCGCCGTTTTCCAAGCGCTCAAGCCGCCGTCCAACACGTGCACCTGTTTGAAGCCAGCGGCACGCAGCAGCCACCAGGTGCGCGCGGCGTAGGCGCAAGTGTCTTGGTCGTAGCAAACCACGGTGTCAGTTGATCGGATGCCACAGCTGGCGAGCACGCGCGCGAAATCTGGCGCCTTGGGCAGCGGGTGTCGACCTAAAGTTGTCCGCGCACTCATATCGCTCAAGCCATGCTCAAGATGGACGTAATGCGCGCCTGGAATATGCCCGGCTAAAAATTGGCGAATGCCGAAATCTGGATCAGCCAGGCTAAAGCTAGCATCGATAATTTTGATCTGCGCAAGCTGGGTTTGCAGCCATTCGGCGCTGACGATAGGCATGGTGAATCCTAAGTTTGATTGATCGACGAGGCGCTGGAAACATCCATTCCCAGCCGCTGGCAAATCCCTATAAAGCCCGGAAATGACGTGGCGATATTGGCGCAATCCAAGATTTGGATTGGCACGCGCGCGGCTAGGCTTGCAATCGCAAAGCTCATGGCAATGCGGTGATCACCCCGACTGTCGATCTGACATGCGACCTGCCCGATTAAGCCGCCTGCGCCTTCAATGCTGACGCCATCTGGGCGTTCTTGCGCGCGCACGCCCAAGCTCGCCAAGCCGCGCACCATCGCGCCAATGCGGTCGCTTTCCTTGACGCGCAGTTCCTCTGCGCCAATGACTTCGCTGACTCCGGTGGCAACACTTGCGGCAATGAAAAAGATCGGAAACTCGTCAATCATATCCGCCACCCGCGCTTTCGGAACCGAAATTCCGCGCAGTGCGCCGCCACGGACGCGAATATCCGCCACCGGTTCTGCGCCTAAAGTGCGCCTATTTTCATAGCTTATTTCTGCACCCATATCGCTCAAGCAGGCAAAAATGCCGGTGCGGCGCGGGTTGATACACACGTCGGTTAAAAGCACATTCGAGCCCGGTGAGATTGCCGCTGCGACCGCGAAAAATGCCGCCGAAGAAGGGTCGGCCGGCACATGGATATCACACGCGCTCAGTACCTGCCCGCCGGTTAGCTGCGCCGACAGTCCATCACATTGTAGTTTTGCGCCAAACGCTAACAGCATGCGTTCGGAATGATCGCGCGTCGGTTCGGGCTCGGTTACGGTGGTTGTGCCCTCGGCATAGAGCCCGGCTAGCAGCACACAGGATTTAACCTGGGCGCTAGCAATCGGCGTGCGGTAGTCAATCGCGTGCAGACGCGGCACAGGGGTTATTTGCAGCGGCGCGGTTTGCGCGGGCGTTGCTTGAATCTGTGCGCCCATCAGCGCAAGTGGCGCCAACACCCGGCGCATCGGGCGGGCGCTTAAGGAATGATCGCCAATCAGCGTTGAGGCAAATTTTTGCCCCGCTAAAACGCCTGCCAACAAGCGCATGCCGGTGCCGGCGTTGCCACAGTCTAGCGCCGCCAGTGGCGCGCGCAGCCCGGCTTTTCCGGCACCTTGAATGCGCAAGTGATCAGCGCTGAGCTCGGTAATGTGCACGCCCAGCGCCGCCATAATTGTCGCCGTGTGGCGGGTATCTTGCCCGGTTAGAAAGCCGCGCACTTCCGTTACGCCCTCAGCTAGCGCACCAAATAGCACGGCGCGATGCGAGATTGATTTATCACCGTCAACACGAATGTCGCCTTGAATAGCAACGCGTTTAGGTGCGAACAAGAGATCCATCTCAATTCCTAAAAAGTTTGGGTGTTTAACGCCTGATCATGGCGCGAACCACTGAGGTTAAGCAAACTAGCGCCAGCAAAAAATCCCAGTAAACAAACTTAGTAAACAAACTTAGTAAACAAACTCAGTAAACAAACTCAGTAAACAAATTCAGCAAACTAACTCAGCCACTTGCGAAGCTGCGCCGTTACAGCCGGCGCATGCAGCAATTCCATATGCCCGATGCCGCGCATAATTTTCGTTCTGCCTTTGGCAAATAATAAGCTGAGCGCTGGATTCGTATGAATGCCAAGCGCGCTCGGAATCGGCACAAGTCCATCGCCCAATACGTCATCGCGGAACTCGCCTGCGGTTTTTGTTAGCGCCGCGGCAATGGCGTAACTCTTGATGCCAGCTGGCAGCGGCACGTGTGCGGCGAAATCGCTATCAGTCGCTAATAGCTGTCCATGCCGCAAATCAGTAATCCCGGCACTGCGGATACTCGCAATCGGTGCCAGCGCGCCGGCGTAGGGTGTGGCCTGCCAAAGCGCGTGGATCCAGTTGCCGGATCGCTCCAACGGTGCGCCCAGGTGCGGCGTGCCGAGAAAAATGATTTTGCCGATGTGCTTGGGCCAACTCTGGCCACTTTGCTGGGCGACAGCGAGCGCACTGCGAAGCACCAGCCCGCCCATGCTGTGCGCGATCACCGCGTTCTCAGCGCCGGGGTTTGCAGTGATAAAATATGTCTCCAGTAGCGCACTCAATTCAATGCCGTTGTCCGCAACATGTCGCCCAGAGTTGTAGTTTAAAAACAGCGGTTCGTAGCCCAAATCAATCACTGCCTGAACATGCGCCTCGCTGCGCCAGTAGCGTTCATTGAGGCAAAGGCCATGCACAAACAGCGCTGTTTTTTTCGACATATTTCCCAGTGCAAATTTTTTTTCCGCGACGACACCGGGCGCTGTGCGCAGCTGCATTTGGATTGCTAGCGGATTCGCGCTTTGCACTAAATAATCCCCGAGCACGCCATTGAGGATCGCGATGAGATTATCCCGCGCCCGGCCAACAGCAGGCGGCAGCTCGATGAATTCATCGGCGGCAAGCAGCCGAATGACCGCAGTAACGCCGACCCCGACCAAGCGGGTCACGCCGCGCACCGACCGATACACCAAGCCGGTGATCCCGCTGGTACGGCCTTTGGTCAGTGTGCCAGGTTCGCTAATGCGCTGATGCAAATCCTCGGCTAGATTAGTGACCGCAGTGGTGCCGTGTAGGGCAAGACTCGCCACGCCGTGCAAGTCGTTCGCGCCTAAGCTGGCGGGCAAGCGAGTGGGGGCCGTTTTCGATGGGCGTGATGGTGATATTTTTTTCATATCTGTTTCCCTCGCGCTGGTTTTTGCAGGCCCAGATAGAGCGCGCCGGCAATCACTACGACAGAAACAATCAGCCAAAGCCCACCCCAAAACATTGTGGTACCGCCTAAATATTCGGCCAAAATTCGCGCGTCCGACCGCAGTTCTGAGCGCGCGAGCGTGTCGGAAAAAATATCCATCGGCACATACAGCATCGTCACCACGCCGATCAGCTTGAGCAGCACATCGTTCAACCAGGTGCTCAAAAACTTCGCACACGCCAGCGCGCCCAGCCCACCCAGCAAACCAAAACCAAAGCCATAAAGATTGCGCACGAAAAATGCGGTCAAAATCAGCATACCCAGCCCCAGCGCCGCCATGATCCAGCGATCTGCATTCGAGCGCGCCGCCAACACTAAAATGATCGCGCCCCAGAGCAACGATCCGACATATCCGGCGGAGATAATCAGCACCGGCCAGCCGCCAACCGACAACACCTCGCCGCCCTGATTCGCCACAATATGCATCGCCAGCACACTGCCGCCGGTAAGCAGCGTCGCCAAAGCGTGCGAACCTTCGTGCAAGAACACCACCAAAATTTTCAGCGGCGTCAGCACCGGGTTATTCCAAGCGATGATGCACGCGCCAATCAAAAGCGGAAGCAGCCAACGGTCAATATTTGATGGCGTGGCTGCGTTATTTAGCTGTGGATTTTTCATGCCGAATGCTAGCGCGAAATTACCCAGACGTGCTTTGCGTTCGAGGCCGGATACCCACCGGATGACTACCGAGTGGATTGGCAATGACTGCCTGCACAAATGCGCTTTTATTTTCTGCGCGCCGTGCAGCCTGAGGAAATTGCGCGATATGCAACACCAGCGCACGCCCGAGCAAAACCTGCTCGAAGCTCAATTCATCGTTGTTGGAAATCAAATTTGCGCGCGCCGCAGCAGCGCTGAATTGCGCTAAAAGTGTCGTTCGTGCAAGAGCAATAAGCGCGCACATTTCAGCACTAAATCCGCGTGTAGCTAGCGACGCCAAAAGCACGCAGCCGCCCGGCAAACCCGCGTCGCCACTGATCCAATCGGCCCAGCGCGTCAGCGTATTTTGCAAAATTTGCGCGCCTGTTTTCGCCGGCGCGGAATCATGGGTTACCGGCGCGCTGTCGAAAACATGCGCCTGCATCAGTTTTACGGCATGCAAAAAAACCCCCTGCTGCAGACTCATTTTGTCGATAAAAAGCCGCTGTATTGCGCCTTTTGATAGATGCGCCGCCGTTGAGGCGCTACCGTAGGTCAGGCCGACTAAGCCTTCATTGCTGGCAAGGACCGCCAAGCGGCTCAACGTTGCCAGCTCAGTATGTTCAGATTTTCGCATGGACGAATGATAAGGCGACTGCTAAAAAAAAACCGCCGATGCAGGCATCGGCGGTTTTTTATGAGTCTCCGCGTGCGGACACGGTAAATGAGTCTCGCCGATCAGGCGACACGGCAGGTGAGTCTCGCCGATCAGGCGACACGGCAGGTGAGTCTCGCCGATTAGGCGATACGGCAGGTGAGTCTCGCCGACGAGGCAGTCCGGTCAGTTTACTCAGGCAAACGTTAAAGCTTGTAGTTGATCCCAAGCAAGAACGTCCGGCCCCATTGGGTGTACTCAAGCGGGCGATCTTTGGTGCCAGCATACGTACGATAGGCCTCGTCCGTCAGGTTTTGCGCTTGCAACAGCAGGCTCAAGCCTTCCAAGCCGCCTTTAAAGGCATAGCTCACTTGCGCATCGGTGACGCTCTCACCAACGACATAGCGCAAAGTACGGGCGCCGTCGAAATTGCCAATTTCACCGATGAAGTCAGAGCGACGGCGCTGACTGATCCGCGCTTCAAAGCCATTGTTCTCATAATAAGCGGTCAGATTTAAGACCCTATCTGACAGGCCAGGCAAGCCGATATCACCACCGCCAACGCTGTTCGAACTTTCTGGATCACGGATCTTGATACCGCTGCTATAGAAGCTGGCGTTCGCAATTAAACCAAAGCCTTCCAAAGGTTCTGCCAGCATTTCTAGCGGTACCGAAGCGGTCAGCTCTAAACCCTTGAGCGAGCCCCCTTGGCCGTTGACGGGTGAAGAGAAATTGCCAAATCGCTGAACCGGTGGTGCGCCGATTGGCGACACATAGCCATTGAGCAAGCCCTGAAAGTCAAAACGGTCGCGGGTCTGAGTATAGATATACGATTTCAGATCTTTGTAGAACATCGCGGCTGACAGATAGCCTTTGTTGCCCTCAAAATAGCGTTCCCAGGATAGATCATATGCGTTCGCAATCCACGGGTTTAGCTCGGGGTTGCCGCCACTGCCGCCCGGTTTACCGGTCGCCAGATCGACACCAAACTCTAACGCCGCACGCAATTGATCAACGCGCGGACGTGCGACTTGGCGGGCTACTGCGACGCGCACCTGCTGATTGTTGGCAACTTCAAAGGATAGATTAAGGCTGGGTAGAATATCGGTATAAGTCGAGCCGCCGCCAATCGGACGTACTTGCTGCCCGACGGGACGAGTGCGATCAAAGTAATTCGCTTTCGACGACTGATCGACGTTTTGCGCTTGAATGCCAATATTACCGCGCACCGGTACATCACCCCACGTGGTATCGATATTCGCGCGCACCCAGCCGGAATTAATGACTTCGTTGACATCCCAAGCTTTCGGAATCAAATAGTCCAGGTTATCCACTGGCGCAAAGCGCATGTACTGCGCGACCGCACCCGGCACATTCCATGATGGAATGAAGCCCACACCGGCAAAACTTAAGTCAACGCGGCGGTACTGAAACTGACTGCCAATCGCAGTTGGGCCCTGTGCTCCGAGCAAAATTGGACCCTCGGGCTGACGCTTAGACTTGTCCCGTTCTGCGCGATTAAGGCCAATATCGAATGAGGAAAACATGTTCATCGCTTCTGGCGCCGGCAGGTTAGCAAGTAACTTAATGCCGGTCAGCTCATCGGTAACGCTCGGCGTCTTTCCATAGCCGGAGCCATAAATCGTGTTGTCTAAAAACAAGTCAGCCGGGTTCGAATAATTCCGACCTGGCCGCAATTGCGAGAAGCCGTTGTTGCGAAAGGTCAGACCCAGCGAATCAAGCGGCGCCGGTGCGATATTGCGCAGCTGCGTATTGTTTTCGAGGCTAAGCTCTTTGCGGTCAGCCTTGGAGTAGTTGATGTCGGCGGTAAGCGTGATGTCGCCGAGAAAGAACTCATTGGTCCAGCCAAACGCTTTGATGGTGTCCTCGCGCTTGTTGTAGATCCCACGCACCAAGGGGTAGATATTGTTTGCGGTGCCACCGACAAAGGTGCGGTTCGCGTTGACGATTGGATTGGTGACGTTCAAGCGTGTAGAAGAGCCGTTGTAGTCGCCAAGGTTCACTTCAAACTGGTTGGCCGTGTCCTCTTGATCAGCAGTCGAATAAAAAAGATCTACGGTGCTCATCCAGGTGTCGCTGGCACGCAGCTGAAATGTTGCTAAAGCGCCGGTGCGAACGGTTGAGCCCGCGCGACGCAAAGCCTTGATGCCGCCAGAGTAAAAAGTGCCGGCCGCCACCCCAGGGCGATCTCCGGCACCGACGGCTTGCCATGGCTCATAAAGACCAACTTGGTTTTCTTGGATCGGCGTATCGGCGCGTGAAATGCCAATGGCATAGCCAAAGTCGCCGCCATCTGACTTGCCGATGTAGCTAATGTTGATGCGGTTGCCGGTGCCGCTGGAATCGGCAGCGCTACCTAAGGAGTTGCGCTGACCGCGTACACCGACGACCAGGACGGAATCTTTAACGTCCAGCGGGCGCACGGTGCGCATGTCGATTGTGCCCGACAAGCCTTGACCAACAATGCCGGAATCTGGCGTCTTATAAATCGTAACGCCGTTAATCAGTTCGGAGGGATATTGATCAAACTCAACGCTGCGATTGTCGCCGGTGCTGACCAGCTCGCGGCCGTTCAATAACGTTGTTGAGAAATCTGGCGACAAGCCTCGAACACTGATGACCTGGGCACGACCGGCAACGCGCTGGGCCGAAAGACCTGGCAGGCGGGCGATCGATTCCGCGATGGATTGATCCGGAAGCTTGCCAATATCTTCGGCGGAGATCGATTCAACGATCGAGGTTTGGTTCTTCTTTATGCTGGTCGAACTTTCGATCGCGCCGCGAATACCGGTCACGACGACTGCGCCAAGTTCTGCTTCAGCAGCTTCGTCCGCATCGGCTTTTTTTGCCGCCGCCGCAGCTTCAGCCGCTTCCTTCTTCGCCTGCATCGTTTTTTCTTCGTCTGACTGCGCGTTTGCACTAGAAAAAACGCTGATCAGCGCCGATGCCAGAGCCAAGCTCAATAAATTGCGCTTAACAACCACGGTAAACCTCCACAATTTCTGTATTTAACTGATGCGATCTGTATGCCTAAACCCGCTGCTGCCAGACCTCGACGCTGCAGAGCGAGGGCCCCACTGCTGGGCGGAATGTTACCGACGACGCAATCTAGAAAGGCATTTTTGCATACGTATTCAGCCAAATTTAAAGTCTGGCAGCATTTTCCGGCCTGCGTAGGATCCAAGACTTTTCGCTAGGGACGCGCCAACTGGCTTTGCACCTGTGCAGGAAAAACGATTTGGGCAAGTTCGCGCCGATACCGCTCCAACCTCAGCGCTCCAATAAATGCAATTTTTCCTTCACTTTGTCCCAATCTTTGGCATCAACCGGGGCATCTTTACGCATCGTGATGGTGGGCCAGTTTTTTGCCAGCTCAGCATTGAGCTTGACGAATTCCTCTTGGCCGGCAGGCACATCGTCTTCTGGATAAATCGCGTTGACCGGGCACTCGGGCTCACACAACGTGCAATCGATGCATTCATCTGGGTCAATCACCAAAAAATTCGGCCCTTCCTTAAAGCAATCTACCGGGCATACCTCGACGCAATCGGTGTATTTGCACTTGATGCAGCTATCGGTTACTACAAACGGCATTTCAATTCCTTGGGATTTGGACGCATGAACGGGGAGGCGTCCATTTGGTGCGTAGAATCGCCAAATACTAACAACTTAGAGTTGGTTTGTTTTGTCAAGACAAAACAAGCGGCTACACTCCGCGCATCTGGCGGTTTCGCAAACCGCGCAATCAATGTTTTGCGCAAAAGCAAAACACACCCACGATTCCACGCAGCACCTTATATAAAGAGTCAAAACTCCCCCATGACCGTCCGCATCTTGACGCGCGAGCAGCACGACATTTCCCGCAAAGCCATTTCTTCTGCCGCTTTGCGAACGCTTTACGGCCTGAAAGAGGCTGGCTTTGACGCTTTTTTAGTGGGTGGTGCGGTGCGCGACCTACTGATCGGCGTGTTACCGAAAGATTTTGATATCGCCACCAACGCCACACCGGACGAAATTCAAAAGGTGTTTCGCAGCTGTCGTTTAGTCGGACGCCGCTTTGTGATTGCGCATGTGCGCTTCGGCGGCGAGATTATTGAAGTCACAACCTTTCGCGGCTCGGAAGGCGCCGGGGATCGCCATGTTGAGGAGGGCGGGCGGATTTTACGCGACAATATTTTTGGCTCGATCGAAGAAGATGCGCTGCGCCGTGATTTCAGTGTCAACGCGCTGTATTACAACATCGCCGATTTTAGCGTGCTGGATTTTGTCGGCGGCTTAGCGGATTTAGAAAACCGCGAACTCAAACTGATTGGTGATGTTGCGACACGCTATCGCGAAGATCCGGTGCGCATGCTGCGCGCGGCGCGACTGAAGGCGAAACTCGGCTTTAGCATGGCAGCGGAAACCGAAAGCGAAATCGCTGAATTGCATCCGCTGCTCGCAGAAATTCCGCCCGCGCGGCTGTTTGATGAAGTATTAAAACTATTTTTGTCCGGCCACGCGCTGAAAAGCTGGGCGGAAATGCAGCGATTGGGCTTGATTGAAGCGCTATTTCCAGCGATGCGCGCAGCAGTCATTCGGCGCAGCAGCGCATTTTTATTGGCGGCATTGGGCAATACCGATGCGCGTATAGAACTGGGAAAATCCGTCACGCCAGCATTTTTATTTGCCGCTTTTGGCTGGGCACTGATGACGCACAGGCTTGCCGAGCGCGGCACCGACATTAGCAAAATCAGCTTTGATGAGCGGGTTGCGATGTTTGACGCAGCGATTTTAGACACCGCTGAACGGGTCGCGATGCCACGCCGATTTTCGCTGCAGGTGCGCGATATTTGGGAGCTACAGGGCCGCTTGACCGAGACCACGCCATCACGCGCGCGCAAGCTGGTTGTGAACGCACGCTTTCGTGCAGGCTATGATTTTCTGCTGCTGCGCGCCTACGCGGATGAGCGATTGCACGATTGGGCGCAGCGCTGGACCGACGCGCAAGATGCGAACGCGAATTTCGAAGCGATTTTTGGCGCGCACCGCAGCACGCGCGCGGCCGAGCTGGACTTTGAACCTGCCAGTGATGCGAATGGTGAGAAAAAACGCCGTCGGCGTAGCCGTACGCGTGGCGGCAAGGCCAAAACTTCAACGCCGGAATGACCACTGCTTTCGTTGCACTGGGCAGCAATTTGTCCAGTGTATGCCTGTTAACAGGCGTGAATCGAAATCCAAAAGCTCAGCTCGATACCGCGCTGACCGCTTTAGACGGCCTCGCGTTTTCAAAGCTACGTCGTGTGTCGGGCTATTACGCAACGCCATCATGGAGCGATCAAGTAAACGATGCGCCACAGCCTGACTACGTCAATGCAGTTGCTGAACTGCAGACAGATTTGGCACCCGATGCGTTTTTGCGCGCTCTGCAAGAGATTGAGAATGCGCAGGGTCGTCTGCGCGATCCGGCGCGGCGCTATGGCCCGCGCACGCTCGATTTGGATTTGTTGATTTATGGCCGCATTCGCCTAAAAACCCTGGATTTAATCCTGCCGCACCCGCGCCTGCACGAACGTGCATTCGCGTTGGTGCCACTGATTGAAATTGCGCCCGACGTGGAAATTCCAGGCTTAGGCAAAGCTGCGGGATTTTTAGCGGCTCTGGACATTTCTGCCGTGTCCGAAATACTTCATATGGAAAAAAGCGCATGGCCTATATCAACCCAGACCTAGATCGCTTGGGCGTCAGTGTGCCAAAACTGCGCGCAATGAAGCAAAGTGGCGAGAAAATCGCAATGATGACTGCGTATGACTACAGTTTTGCGCAAATCATGGACGCGGCAGGTGTCGATATCGTGCTGGTCGGGGATTCCCTTGGCATGGTGGTGCAAGGCCACAGCACAACCTTGCCGGTGACTTTGCGCGATATTGCTTACCACACACAAAGCGTGGCGCGCGGTATTAAAAAGGCATTGATCCTGGCCGACTTGCCGCTGCTGAGCTATGCCACGTTGGAGCGCGCGCTGAGCGCGACTGAAACCGTGCTGCGCGCCGGTGCGCAAATGGTCAAATTGGAAGGCGCAGGCCCCATGATCGAGATTATTGACGGCTTGAGCGCGCGCGATGTTTCGGTGTGTGCGCATTTGGGTCTAACGCCGCAGTCGCTGCATAAACTTGGTGGTTTTAAAGTGCAGGGCCGCGACCAGAAAGCGCGCGCACAGCTTTTGCGCGACGCCAAAGCAGTGCAGGATGCGGGTGCGGATTGTTTAGTGCTGGAATGTGTGCCGGCGGATTTGGCGGCTGAAATTACCGCTGCACTGGTGATTCCAACGATCGGCATTGGTGCCGGCCTGGAATGTGATGGTCAAGTTCTTGTCGTTTTCGACGCGCTCGGCATCGGCTTCGGGCGGCGCCCGCGTTTTGTTCGCAACTTTTTGGAGGGCGCCAGCAGCGTGCTGGCGGGCGTGGAAAACTACGTTAAAGCAGTGAAAGCGAAAACCTTCCCGGGGCCTGAACATGTCTATTAATACGTGCACCGAAATTGCTGAAATGCGCCGCCAAATTTCGGCGTGGCGCGCCGCCGGTGAGCGCATTGCCTTTGTGCCGACAATGGGTAATTTGCACGAAGGGCATTTGTCGCTGATCCATGTCGCAAAAAAACACGCGGTGCGGGTGGTGGCGAGCATCTTCGTCAACCCTACTCAATTTGGCCCAAACGAAGATTTCGCCAGCTATCCGCGCACTTTAGCTGCCGATCAAGCGCTGTTAACCGGCGGCGGCTGTGACGCGCTGTTCGCGCC
>JANNYO010000112.1:0-8526 GCA_031410115.1 Rhodanobacteraceae bacterium
ATGTGCGCGTACTGCCGCCGTTGTCGACTAGTCCGGGCCGTAAAAGCCATGGCACCGTGGCTGTGCCTTCGGGCATTTCACCGCCATTGGTGCCGGCGCAAATAGCGTCGTATGCGAGGCGAAAATCCATCGCGTGATCCCAAACTGCGGAGCCCGCCAGCGGTGGACATAAGCTCAGCACGCCAGTGGCACTGACAAGCCCCGGAATTTGACCCGCTGCAATCAGCTCGGCCTGCTGCACGCTGACCAAGCCACCGAGTGAGCCGCCGCTTAGATACACCGGGCCCAAATTCGCCGCATCAAGCGCGCTCAACTGCAATTTGCTTTTAACCACTGCTAGCAGCTCTTGCAAGTCCAAGGTGGTGCGAAAATTCGCCCAGCCGGTGGCACTGTAGCTGGATGCGGCAATGGCAAAACCCTGCGCCAACATGCGCGTCCGCAGCGCGTCGGGCCCGAGCGATGGATCGCCCGTTTCGCTCTCAAACTGAAAGCCATGGTTGACGATCACAACGCCATCGCCAGCACGCCAATTCGGCGGTGTTTGCAGTAAATAATGCGCGCCTGCCGGCGTTTCGCCGCGGAAGTCCGCCGCGATTGAGTGCGTGCTCAGCGAGAGCAGCGCGCCACCAATTACCGCGAATAACGTTGATTTATATAGATTAGTAAGCATTTAAACGCTCCATCAATCGGCCCCGACGTGAGCATAAGTGAATTCGCCAAGAAACTTTGCGGCTTTTTCATAAATTATGTGCGAGGGCGCGCTAAAACCTGGGGCACAGCGACGCTCAGCAAAACGCCGTAGCCCGGCAATATTGTGAATTTGCCGCATTTTGCGTACCTTCCGGGCTCTTTTTTGTACTTCGGAATGCACCATGCGCTTTGATAACGTTGCTATTGCCAGCATTTGCCACATTGAAGCACCGCATGTGATTCAGTCCAGCGAGTTGGTCAGAAAGCTGAGCGCTACGATGGACCGCTTGGGTATTCGCCGCGACGTGTTCGAAAAAATCGCTGGCATCAACGCGCGCCGGGTATTTGATCGGGACACGCCACCCTCTGATGCGGCTGCGCAAGCGGGCGAATTGGCGATCGTCGATGCTGGCATCGAGCGCCATGAAATCGGCATCTTGATCAATACCAGCGTTTGTCGGGACTATCTTGAACCTTCCACCGCTGCGATCGTGCACGGCAAACTCGGTTTGGGTGAAGACTGCTTAAACTTTGATGTCGGCAACGCCTGTCTGGCATTTTTAAACGGCATGGATATCGCCGCACGCATGATCGAACGCGGTGATGTCAAATACGCGTTGATCGTCGATGGTGAAAATAGCCGTCAAGTCTGCGATGACACGGTCGCGCGATTATCGCGTGAGGAAACCACCGAAGAGCAGTTTCGCACCCAGATGGCATCTATGACGTTAGGCTCGGGTGGTGTTGCGATGGTCATGGGGCATATGAAAAACGTGCCCGACGGGCATCGCTATGTCGGCTCAGTCGCACGCTCGGCCACGCAGTTTTCAAAATTGTGCTACGGCAATATTGATCGCATGTTTACCGACACCAAAATGCTGCTGATCGAGGGTCTAAAGCTTGCCACCAAAACCTATGCGGTGGCGCGCACGATGTTTGGTTGGACGACCGAAGAAATTGATGAATTTGTCGTGCACCAAGTCAGCCGCGTGCACACGGAGGAGTTAATTCGCATGCTGGGAATCGACCCCAATAAGGTGCTGACGATCTTCGCTGAATTCGGCAATATTGGCCCGGCATCGGTGCCATTTGCGTTGAGCAAACTAAAGCAATTGGGGCGCTTGACCAAAGGGAAGCGCGTGGCGCTTTTTGGCATAGGTTCGGGCCTGAATTGCGCGCTCGCCGAGGTGATTTGGTGAGTTCGACGGGCGTGACGAATGCGATTCAAGCGCGCGTTGGCTACATCGGCTTAGGTGCGATGGGATGGCCGATGGCGGCACATCTGGCGAAAGCGGGCATCTTGGAAGGCGTATGGAACCGTAGCGGTGATAAATCCGCGGCGTTTAGCAAAGAATTTGGCATTTGGGCGGCGATTTCACCGGCAGAACTGGCGGCGCGCTGTGATGTTTTACTGATCAATGTGTCGGCGGATTTAGACGTTCTCGCGGTGGTGCGTGCGGCGGTGAAATCACTCAAGCCCGGCAGCATTGTGGTGGATCATTCCACGGTCAGCCCCGCCACCGCTGAAGTGTTGGCGGCGGAGCTTGAGAAATTGCAGATCGAATTCCTCGACGCGCCGGTGTCTGGTGGCGTGGAAGGTGCGAAAAACGCCGCACTCAGCCTGATGGTCGGCGGCAGCGAAGCGGCGTTGGCAAAGGTTCTGCCAGTGCTTGAATTGATCGGCAAACGCATCACCCACATGGGTGGCGCGGGTTTTGGGCAGGCGACCAAAGCGGTCAACCAAGTCATCATCGCGGGAATCGCGCAGGGCGTGTGCGAAGCGTTGGCGCTGGCGGAAAAACTCGAATTGCCCGCCGACAAACTAATGAGCGTGCTCACCGGTGGCGCGGCAAATTCCTGGTTTCTGGAAAAACGCGGCGAAACCATGTTGAAAGACGAGTTTGCCAGCGGTTTCAAACTAGGCCTATTGCTGAAAGATTTGAATATCGTTGCGGGCATGGGCCGCAACTTAGGGCTAACGCAAACCGTTGTGCAGCAATCGATTAGCGACTACACCACGCTGGTGGCGCAGGGCCGCAGCGACGAAGAAATTTCAGCACTGATACGAAAAAAGCGCGGGGCCTAGATTTAAGTTTCACGCGTGTGCCGTTAGCGCAGACGAATAGATTGAAGTCAGCGAGTTACTTTGATAGCTTTATGGTCAATTTAAACAAGGGGTCGAGCGACTTAACTCGCAGGCCAAACGGTGCCACATGGCGACTACACAGCATTGACCAAAGCCAAAGCGCTCGCCTGAATTTCGACTGGGCCCGCGTGGCCCTTTTTTGTGCCTCTTATTTTTGAACTACACCCTTTAGTTGGAACTATTTATGCCCATGATTACCTTACCCGACGGCTCGCAGCGCAGCCCAGAGGCACCGCTTTCGATTTTTGATTTTGCTTTGAGCATAGGCCCTGGCCTTGCCAAAGCCGCACTCGCGGGCAAAGTTGACGGCCGTTTGGTCGACTTGAGCTACGTGCTGGATCGCGACGTCAAGCTTGAAATTGTCACCGAGAAACATAGCGACGCGCTCGACGTGGTGCGCCATTCAACCGCGCACCTTTTGGCACAAGCGGTGCAGCGTTTGTATCCAGAAACGCAAGTCACCATTGGCCCGGTGGTGGAAAACGGTTTCTACTATGACTTCAGCCGCAAGCTGCCGTTTGCCGAAAATGATTTGCTTTTGATCGAAACGGAGATGCAGAAAATCGTCAAAGAAGCGCTGCCGCTACACCGGCGCGTGCTGGATCGCGACGCTGCGATTGCCGTCTTCAAAGCCAAAGGTGAGCACTTTAAGGCATTGATTATTGACGATATTATTCCCGCCGGCGAGCAAATTTCGCTGTACGGGCAGGGTGATTTTGAAGATCTTTGCCGCGGCCCACATGTGCCAAACACCAGCAAATTGGGCGCGTTCAAGCTGATGAAAGTGGCCGGCGCATATTGGCGGGGCGATCAGAAAAACGAGCAGCTGCAGCGTATTTACGGCACCGCTTGGCTCAACAAAAAAGATTTAGACGCGCACCTGCATCAGTTAGAAGAAGCCGAAAAGCGCGACCACCGGAAAATCGGTAAGCAGCTGGACTTGTTCCACATGCAAGAGGAAGCCCCGGGCCTGGTGTTCTGGCACCCAAAAGGCTGGGCGCTGTGGCAAGTGATTGAGCAGTACATGCGCCGAGTCTATGTCGACAACGGTTATGCCGAGGTGCGCGGGCCGCAAATCCTCGATCGCAGCCTGTGGGAAAAATCCGGCCACTGGGACAATTACGCGCAAAACATGTTCACCACTTCCAGCGAAAATCGCGATTACGCGGTCAAGCCGATGAACTGCCCAGGCCATATCCAAATCTATAACGCCGGCCTGCATTCCTACCGGGATTTACCGCTGCGCTTTGGCGAATTTGGTTCCTGCCACCGCAATGAAGCCAGCGGCGCGCTGCACGGCATTATGCGGGTGCGCGGTTTTACCCAAGACGACGGCCACGTGTTTTGCACCGAAGATCAAATTCAGGCCGAGGTCGCTGATTTCGTCAAATTGCTGCGCCATGTCTATGCCGATTTTGGCTTCACGGAAATTATCTACAAGCTTTCTACCCGGCCGGAAAAGCGCGTCGGTAGCGACGCCGATTGGGATAAATCCGAAGCCGCGCTGACGCATGCGCTGGAAAGCCAAGGCATCGAATATCAACTGCAGCCCGGCGAAGGCGCGTTTTACGGCCCGAAAATCGAGTTCACCTTGAAAGACAGCCTGGGCCGCCCGTGGCAGTGCGGCACCATCCAAGTCGACCCGTCCATGCCCGCGCGTTTGGGTGCGGAATACGTGTCGGATGATTCCAGCCGCAAAACGCCGATCATGCTGCACCGTGCAATTTTGGGTTCGCTTGAGCGTTTCATCGGGATATTGATCGAAAACCACGCTGGCGCGTTGCCCGCTTGGTTAGCACCCGAACAAGTTGTGGTGATGGGCATCACCGACGCGCAGGCGGATTACGTCAAAGTCGTCACCAAACAGCTGAAAACCAGCGGTTTCCGCGCGATCAGCGATTTACGCAACGAAAAAGTCGGCTACAAAGTGCGCGAACATACGCTCAGTAAGATTCCTTACATGTTGGTGGCCGGTGCGCGCGAAATTGAAGCCCATTCGATTAGCGTGCGCAAACGCAGCGGCGAAGACTTGGGGGTCATGACGGTGGCAGCTTTCGTCGAACTATTGCAAATTGAATGTCGTAACCACTCACGCATGCCAGCCTCGCAAACATAAGCCGTACAAAAACAAGTCTGGGCACACACTGTCTACACGGCGCGCAGCGGGGTTTGCTACCCTGCGCGTCTAATCATCAAAGGCCGCACCTATGAATGCCCCGCTAAAAGCCACCGACGTCCGCCCGATTGAGCCTTCAGAAGTGCTTAATGACGAGCTGCGCCGCTCGTTTACCAACTCCAAAAAGATCTACGTGCAGGGCTCGCGCGCGGACATCCAGGTGCCGATGCGGGAAATTAGCCTGTCGGATACGCCGAAAATGTTTGGTGCCGAAAGCAACGGTAGCTTGACGGTGTATGACACCGCCGGCCCCTTCACTGACCCAGATATCAGCATTGATTTGGCCAAAGGTCTGCCAGAAATTCGCGCCCCGTGGATTAATGAGCGCGGCGATTTCAGCATTTTGCCCGGGCCCAGCTCGCATTTCGGCACCGCGCGCGCACACGATGCGAAAACCGCACATATTCGCTTTCCTGCGCCGCCTAAACCGAAAGTAGCGAAATCGGGCATCAACGTTAGCCAGATGCACTATGCCCGCAAAAACATCATCACGCCGGAGATGGAGTTCGTCGCGATCCGGGAAAATCAGCGCATTGACGAGCTGATTGATAAGGGTTTGATCGATAAACGTTTATTGCGTCACCACCCGGGGCAGAGTTTTGGTGCCAGTTTGCCAAATCGCATCACGCCCGAATTTGTCCGCTCCGAAGTGGCGCGCGGGCGGGCGATTATTCCGAACAATATCAACCACCCAGAATCGGAGCCGATGATTATCGGGCGTAATTTTTTGGTCAAGGTCAACGCCAATATCGGCAATTCGGCAACGACCAGTTCGATCTCAGAAGAAGTCGAAAAGCTGGTTTGGGCAATACGCTGGGGTGCGGATACCGTGATGGATTTGTCCACCGGCAAGCACATTCACGAAACGCGCGAATGGATTATGCGCAACTCGCCGGTGCCGATTGGTACGGTTCCTATCTATCAGGCGCTGGAAAAAGTCAACGGCAAAGCCGAAGATTTAACCTGGGAAATTTTCCGGGATACGCTGATTGAACAAGCCGAGCAGGGTGTGGATTACTTCACCATTCACTCTGGCGTGCGCCTAGCCTACGTGCCGCTGACGGCGAAACGCGTCACCGGTATTGTCAGCCGGGGCGGTTCGATCATGGCGAAGTGGTGTTTATCGCACCACAAAGAAAGCTTTCTCTACACCCGTTTTGAGGAAATCTGCGAGATTATGAAGGCCTATGATGTCGCTTTCAGTTTGGGCGACGGCTTACGCCCCGGTTCAATCGCGGATGCCAACGACGAAGCGCAGTTCGCCGAGCTAGAAACCTTAGGCGAACTGACGCAAGTGGCCTGGAAGCACGACGTGCAAGTGATGATCGAAGGCCCGGGCCACGTGCCGATCCAGCTGATCAAAGAAAACATGGAAAAGCAGCTCAAGCATTGCGACGAAGCGCCGTTTTACACGCTTGGGCCTTTAACCACCGACATCGCTCCGGGCTACGATCACATTACCTCCGCCATTGGTGCGGCGATGATTGGCTGGTTCGGCACTGCCATGCTGTGCTATGTCACGCCGAAAGAACATTTAGGCCTGCCAAACAAACACGATGTGCGCGAAGGCATCGTCACCTACAAAATTGCAGCGCACGCCGCCGATTTGGCGAAAGGCCACCCAATATCGCAAATTCGCGACAACGCCCTGAGCAAAGCGCGTTTCGAGTTCCGCTGGGATGATCAGTTCAACCTCAGCCTAGATCCGGATAAATCGAAAGAATTCCACGATGAAACCCTGCCCAAAGATGCGTTTAAAACCGCACACTTTTGCTCCATGTGCGGGCCGCATTTTTGCTCGATGAAAATCACCCAAGACGTGCGTGAATATGCCGCCGAAAAAGGCTTGGATACCGCAGCGGCATTGGAAGCCGGCATGGCGGAAAAAGCGCAGGAGTTTTTGACGGCTGGGGCGGAGTTGTATCGTCAGGCTTGATGTTTTTGCTATCGAAAACATCAGCACAACAACAGAACTATGACCAATTCCCGCCTCAACGAATTAGAGATAAAACTATCCTTCCAAGACGAGCTGATTGATGTGCTAAACCAGCAAATCAGTGGGCAAGAGCTGCGCTTATTGACTTTGGAGCGCCGCTTACAGACGCTGGCGCAGGCGTATTTGAACCTAGACACGAGCGCCGACGGTGCAGGTGCGTCGGCGAAATTGGAAGTGCCGCCGCATTATTGAGTTTGGCTATACTCGTTCCATGACTGCACCTACTGATTCCTGCCCAATTACCCAGAACGATGTTGAACCTGGTGCCGCTGAGCGCGTAACCGTGCCGGTGAAAACGCCGTTAGCTGCCCAGATTGCCGCAGTGCAAAACATGCTGGCGCCGGATTTAGCACGCTTGAACGATACGCTGCGTGCGGAACTGAACTCCGATGTTGCGCTGATTGGTGAAATTGGTGAATATTTAATTGCCGCTGGCGGCAAACGCTTGCGCCCTATGCTGGTGTTGCTGACCGCGCGTGCGCTTGGCGCTAAAACGCCGCCTGACTTTGAAAACTCCGCCTGCCTTGCAGCGATTGTTGAGCTGATTCACACGGCAACATTGCTGCACGACGATGTGGTTGATGAATCTGATCAGCGCCGCAACCGGAAAACGGCAAATGCGCTGTGGGGTAATGCTGCCAGCGTTTTGGTGGGTGATTTTCTTTACTCGCGTGCATTTCAAATGATGCTGCGCCTAGACAATATGCGGGTGATGCAGATTTTAGCGAACGCCACCAACGCAATTGCCGAAGGCGAAGTGCTGCAACTCATTCATAAACGCGACCCGGCGGTTTCGCAAGCGCAGTATTTAGAAGTGATCAAACGCAAAACGGCGGTGCTGTTTGAAGCCGCCTGTCGCCTCGGTGCGCTGTGTATGCAAAGCGACGCGCAAACCGAAGCTGCGCTGGGCCAATACGGTTTGAATTTAGGCTTTGCCTTTCAGATCGCGGATGATTTGCTGGATTACACCGGCGACGCCAATGTGATCGGTAAAAATATTGGCGATGACTTAGCTGAAGGTAAAACCACGCTGCCAATTATTTTTGCCGCCGCGCGCGCTGACGCGGAGGACGCCGCCCTGATTGAGCGCGCGTTGAAAAACGGCGAACGCGAATTGCTGGGTGAATTGATTCGCATCATGCGCAGTACCGATGCGCTAGACGCCAGCGTGGAAGTCGCGCGCGCTTATGTCGCACAGGCGGTTACGGCACTGGATCGCTTGCCCGATAGCCCGGAGCGCGCCGCTCTGATTACCTTGGCGAATTATTCGGTGGCGCGCTTTAGTTGACGCCATCCAAACGTTCACTCAGCCCGGCATCGCTATACTGCCCGGCAGTGCCTTTTCGGCGAAACTTGTTTTGTCTCGACAAAACAAAGACATCAAACACTTGTTTTGTCTCGACAAAACAAAGAAATCAAACACTTGTTTTGTCTCGACAAAACAAGGAAATCAAACACTTTTTTTGTCTCGACAAAACAAGGAAATCAAACACTTGTTTTGCCGTGGAAAAACATCCC
>JANNYO010000113.1:0-2184 GCA_031410115.1 Rhodanobacteraceae bacterium
GCCTTTGGCAAAGGCCTCGCCGACCATCACCATCGCCGCCGCGTCACCACCTGAAGCCGCCGCCAGCCACACACTTAAGGCCGTCTGCAAATTCGCGCGGTCGTACTCAACATATTCCCCACCGCGCAGCGCACACTCGAACTGGCTCAGCCGCGCTGGGCGGCGCTGGCTTAAAAACGAATTGATCCGCCCCAGCTTGCGCACTTGGCCGGGTAGCAGGCAGTCGACGATTAAGACGTCTTCGGCGGTTGTTGGGAAGCTGGGTTTGGCTGCCACCGGCAATGTGGCGGTCAGCCCGATCAGCGTAGTGCACGCATAGAGCGAAAAGCGGGTGTGACTTACCGCAGTCAAAGCCATGACGTCGCTCATTTTCCTGTATCCTTACTTAGTCGTAAGGCATAAGCGAAGGAGGTTGTTATGAAAATCGCGACATTGACCACAAAAGGCCAAGTCACCATACCGGCAGAAATTCGCGCCCGATTAAGGATCGATGCGGGCGATAAAATTAGTTTTGAGCCGCAAGGCGACGCTGTCGTTTTGCGCGTCGTCGAATCGGTCAGTGTCCAAAGCATTCGTGGAATGTTCGGCAAAAGCCAGATCAAGGCGAGCCTCGAGGATATGGCAAATGCCGTTCGTGAGCGCGCTGCTGAGAATTTTCTCAAAACGTGACGGGTATCGACACCAACGTGTTGGTGCGTTTCGTCGTACAAGATGACGCTCGACAATCGGCCCAAGCAGACGCTTTCTTCGCTTCGTTGACTGAAGTCAACCTGGGCTATCTGTCCTTGACGACTTTGGTCGAGTCTGTTTGGGTGCTCGAGCGGATTTACAAACTTTCCAAAGTTCAAGTGCAGGAATTGTTGGCGCGCCTTTTGCGCGCTCCTGAGATTGTCCTTGAACAATCGATTCGCATTGGTGAGGCTGTTGCTCTCTACGCCACTGGCGCTGACTTTGCCGACGCGCTGATCGCCAGCTCCGGGCGCGCCGCCGGTTGCAAAACCACCGTAAGCTTTGATCGCGGCGCTATCAAATACGCGCATATGAGCCCTGTGCCGTAACGAGGAAAGGTAATGCAGACTCAACTTGATTCGACAGCGGTTCGTCATTGCGAGCGCAGCGAAGCAATCTTCGCGGTGGTGCCTCTGCCTTTAATGCGCCCGCTGTCGACGCATTGAGTGCCGCCGCCAGCGCCATAGCGTCTGATTCGTCCGACACCCACTCACCGCCGCGCAGTTTCATAAAATAAACAGCACAATGTAAGCGCCCACCGACACCATAATAATGGTGATGATTAACTTATCTATTTTCGGTGGTGATTTTCGGAGGCGCATTTTTATGCAACGTTTAATGGAGTGGTGGGTGTTAACTCGTTTCGTCAAACGAAGTGAAGCAATCTAATCGGTTAAAACTCGATTGCTTCGCTTTGCTCGCAAAGACGAGTCGCTTTGTGGATTAAAACTCCACTCGCCCAGTCAACTGAATGCTTCGCGAACTTAAGTATTGATAAGCCAAGGTCTGTGAATAACTCAAGCCAAACTGCCAGCCGCCTTCACGCACAAAGGTAAAGCCTAACTCGCCGCGGCCGAAACTGGAGTCTGCTTTGCTTATATTAATTGGTGCAGCATTGAGGCCGTTACGCACGAAGGTTGGTGTAAACGTGAGATCCTTGTTTTTGTTTTCCCTGGCAAGTTCAAAATTAACATACGGCAATAAAACGCCAGATTCAAAACTAATCGCACGATTAAAATTAAATCCTATTGCGTACTGTAGCGAATCAAATTTTTGCTCTTTAATATTTAAATTAAAAATACTGCGGCCCGTTTCGCTAAACGCATCAATTGTCGTCCTGCCAGTACTGATCCGCACGTTAGGCGTGAAGCTGTTGGCGCCAAAACCAAAAACATATCCGCCAGAAAGAGAAATGTTATTTTGCCTGCCGCGATATTTAGCGCGCGCATCAAACAATTCTGAATTTCCTGCCCGTAAATCGATCACCCGAAATTGCTCGTAGCGATTATTGAGTCGGGTGTAAGTGAAATCCAGGTAGGTATTTGCGCTGGGTGTGAGCGAGCCATAAATCGATGCAAGACGCGAGCGGCTTTCCAAACCGCCGCCTGCTGCGCCCAGTTCCGCACTAATTTTTCCGGCGCCTAGCGCAAGACCTGCGACAAATTTTGGGCTAAA
>JANNYO010000114.1:0-4244 GCA_031410115.1 Rhodanobacteraceae bacterium
GTGCGGAATCAGCTTGATCGACAGCACGCATGAGTTCATCGGAAATGCTTGGGAAGCGATCACTGCCACCAAAATGTCGGTACACCACGCGTGCGGCAGATGCCGCCGCTGCATCGATGACGTGGTTTTCCGGAGTTTGACCCTGCAAACGCGTCAATTCGCTGGCGTGGTGGTCAAACACCATGTGCGCGCCCGCAACGTAGGGCAAATTCGCGGTGATGTCGCGTGCGCTGATGGGGATTTTACCGTCCTGCATATCTTTTGGATGCACGAAGGTAATTTCGTCAATCAGCTCAAGTTTTTTCAAAAGCACAGCGCAAACCAAGCCGTCAAAGTCGCTACGGGTAACTAAACGATATCGGGGTGACGTCATAGCCATTCCTATTTTTGCAAATCTGCGCCTAGTGGATCCTGTGCGCTGGGCGGCAACAATAGCGCAAATCGCGATCCGTACGGCGTTCCCTGAAATTTTAGACCGCCGCCGCAAGACGCGACGACACTTTTAACCACAGTCAAACCCAAGCCGCGTCCGGCACCGTGGGTGCTAAAAAACGGTTGGCCTAATGCCGCTAAAATTGCGGGTGACAAGCCGGGGCCGGTATCGGAAATCACCACGGCGACGCACTGCATGCCGCTTGCACACGGAAAAACATCTGTCCAATCGCTGAGCTCGGAGGCATTTACCATCACCACCGAAATTTTGCCCACATCAACCGACTGCACGGCGTTGCGCAGCAAATGTCCAATCGCCGCTTCTACCCGCAAGACATCCACCTGGACGTAGCGCGCAACGCCTAGGCTTGCCACATCAAAACGCCCTACTCCCAAACCGCGCCGCTCCAAACGCTCAACCGCGTGCTGAATCAGGCTATCGAGTCGATGTGATCGGGTCGTCGACCAAGCCGAGCCACCCAAGGCGCGCATTTGATCAATACCCTCGCCCGCACGTGCGAGCGCGTCTTGCGCAAACTCAAGCTCGGTCGTTCGCTCCAAGCCGCCCAGCATCAGCGACAGATCGATGTGCCCGCTGGCAACGGTTAAGTGCTGACTGAATTCGTGCGCCACAACCGCCGCCAAGGCCGCAATGTTTCCGCTGCGTTCTGCGGCATCGCGCGAGCGTTCAAGTTCGCTTTGCAGCTCAGCATTTTGCAGAGCGCGCAGGCGCGACTTGCGCACGAGCGAACCAATGCTAGCGGCGACCAAAAGATTCACCCCACATACTAAAAAGAGCCAAAATTTCAGTCTTGCTAAGCGCGTTTCAAGAACTGCGGCATCCAAATCAATGCCCACCACGCCCTCAAAACCAGCCGCACCAGAGAACGGCGCGTAGGCACTTAACAGCGGGCCTTCGGCCTCGATTTGGAACTCAGAGTTGGACGTGGTCTGATGCGATCTGAGCGCGGCAATCAAATCAACGTCGTCACCATCATATGGCCGCATAATTTGATAGGTTTCTGAGGTGTCGCCTGGGCGCCTAAAAGCGTAGTCGGTGCACAGCACAAAATACGGCTTGTCCGCCTGCAGGATCAGGGTATAGACGAATAGCACATCGTGCGTGGCTTTGTGAAACGACACCAGCGGTGCCAAAGTTTGCACATGCAGCGTTGAGCCATACAGCGCGTTGCTGCGAATGTCGTGATGTGCATTTGCGTCAAGCTGCACAGCGGCCAATTCAGCGAGCTGTTCAAGCTCACTGCGTACCGCCGCCACCGAGCTGGCGCGCGCGACCAGGTACAATCCGGTCGCGGCCAGACTAGAAAGCGCAAACAGCCCTGCACTCAAGCCAAACGCAATCCGGAACGCCGCCCGCGCGGCACGTTTGCTAATGATCGATTGGGCGGCAATAGGCATCGCGCAAACATAGATAAACAGCCACTATTTTGTAAAGAACACTATTGCCTTTGTGCGTAACCGACTGAATCTTATGCGTAACATTTTTTCGCCGATTAATAAGCTCTACGGCAGCCACGCCGCCGAGGCGCTCGGCAAGGCCCACGTGTGTATCGTTGGTGTCGGTGGCGTGGGCTCGTGGGCGGTGGAGGCACTGGTGCGCGCGGGTGTGGGTTCAATCACTTTAATTGACGGCGACGAGGTCTGCGTCAGCAATACGAATCGTCAATTGCATGCACTGGGCGGCAGTTATGGTCAAGCTAAAGTTGCGGTGCTCGCGGCGCGGATGCTGTTGATCAATCCGCAGCTAAAAATATACCCGGTGCAAGCGATGTTGACTAGCGCATCAATGGCACAGCACCTGAGCGGCGGCTATCACTATGTTTTGGACGCCTGCGATAGTTTTCGCGTTAAAGTGGAAATGATCGCGTACTGCAAGCGCAATAAAATCAAGTTGCTTGTTATTGGTGCGGCGGGCGGGCGCACCGACCCAACGTTGATCCGCGTGAAAGATTTGAGCAACACCGAACAGGACAAGTTGCTGGCGTTGACGCGCGCCAAACTGCGCGAAGAGTTCAATTTTACCCGCAACCCAAAACGCTATTTCGGCGTGCGCGCGGTGTACTCATTGGAAAACGTGCGCTATCCCGCCGCCGATGGCGGTGTTTGTTTTAACCGGCTGGAAAAAAACATTGGTGAAAGCGGCAAGCTTGATTGCGACGGCGGCTTGGGTGTGGCGGTGTTCGTCACCGCAACCTTTGGCATGGTTGCGGTCGCCGAAATCGTGTCTAGGCTGTGTGCCAGCAAGCCGACGCCTGATCCCTAATGTGAAACCGCTAAGGACGCATCACGCACCGCACGAAACTCAGATTTTGGATACCAGTTGGGCCAGATCGGGCCGTTTGATACCGCCAAACCCACTTGCACCAACAGCGCCAAATCTTGCACGACGCCACGGTAGTCGGCGTTTTCATCGTATTCGTCGTTCGGCTTGTGGTAGCGCTCGTTGGTGTAGGTTTCTGCCCATAATTTGCCGTATTCGAAACCTTTTTCAATATGCGTTTGACCGGTTTTAATGTAGAGCGCAGGCACGCCGACTTTGGCAAAATTGAAATGATCTGAGCGAAAGTAAAAGCCGTTTTCAGGCGTCGGCTCTGCTACTAAAACGCGGTTTTGTGCGGCGGCGAGTGGTTTTAAGATGTCTTCCAATTCGGAATTTGCGTAGCCAACCACCTCCACATCTTTGCTGGGTCCGATCAATTTGAGCGCGTCCATATTGAGATTCGCCAGCGTTTTATTGAGTGGGAAAACCGGGTTTTCCGCGTAGTAGCGGCTGCCCAGTAGCCCGGATTCTTCCAACGTCACGGCCAACATCAACACACTGCGCTCCGGTTTTTGCGCAATCAGCGCGTGGCTCATCTCCAACAGCGCCGCCACACCCGTGCCGTTATCCACCGCGCCATTAAAAATTTGATCCCCGGGCAAACCAAAATTGCGCCCCAAATGATCCCAATGCGCGGAGTAAATCACCACCTCATCTGGGTGCACCGTGCCTTTGATTAGGCCCATAACGTTTTGACTGGAGGTGCTGCGAATTTTGTGCCCGATGAGCGCGCTGGCAGTGGTGTTGAGTGGCACCGCTTTAAAACCGCGCGTATTGGCGGCCTTACGCAGCGCAAAAAAATCAAGTCCAGCGTCGCTGAAAAGCTTGGTGGCAGCGCTGGCACTGATCCAACCCTGTGCGGTTAACGGTGCCTGCTGACCGGGCTTTACGGGCAGCTCAAATTCTGGCCGCGCTGCACCGTTTTTCACCACCTCCCAGCCATAAGCGGCGCCAAGATCGTCGTGCACAATCAAGCAGCCGATGGCGCCTTTGCGCGCCGCCTCTTCGAATTTGTACATCCATCGGCCTGCATACGTCATGGCCTTGCCGTTGAACAAGCTTTGATCACCGACATGAAAGCCCGGGTCGTTGATCAGCACCACAACGGTTTTGCCTTTGACATCGACGCCGGCATAGTCGTTCCAATTTTCACTCGGCTGATCGACGCCATAACCCATAAACACCAGCTCCGAATTTGCCAATTTTACCTGTGCGCTCAAATCGCGTGAACTCAGTACGAAGTCGTCAAACGGCTTTAGCGTGGTGCTGACTGACGCGTGCGTGAAACTCAACGGCTCAATGATTTCATTGGTAATTTCCGTCATCGGTACCGCTTGCACATAGCTTGCGCCGTTGCCTGGCGCCAGGCCAATGGCTTTGAACTGCGCTTCAAGCCAGGGCACGAAGCGTCGTTCGCCCAGCGCCCCTGGACCACGGCCTTCGTAAAAATCAGAAGATATTTCTTTCAGAT
>JANNYO010000115.1:0-1841 GCA_031410115.1 Rhodanobacteraceae bacterium
CGGAAGGCGACACGGCAAACAAGTGTCACCAAAGCGAAATCTGCTACTCCGAGGCTGCTTTCGCCAACGGCATCGCTTGTCCACCTTGATAAATGCGATAAGGCTCTGCTTGCCCATTGATGACCGCGTCATCGACCACGATTTTGCTGACATTTTCCATCGATGGCAGCTCATACATGGTGTCAAGCAACACCGATTCCATGATCGTACGCAAGCCGCGTGCACCGGTTTTGCGCTTCAATGCTTTTCGCGCGATCGCCAACAGCGCGTCTGGACGCACATCCAGCTCAACATGCTCCATTTCGAACAGGCGCTTGAACTGCTTAATGATCGCGTTTTTCGGTTCACTCAAAATTTTCACCATCGCCGCTTCGTCTAACTCTTCAAGCGTGGCTACCACCGGCAAGCGCCCAACGAATTCGGGAATTAAGCCATAGCGCACTAAATCTTCTGGCTCAATATCCGCAAGCAACTGCCCAACGTTGGTTTTTTGCACTTTGCTTTTCACTTCCGCGGAAAAGCCAATGCCAGCCCGCTCGGAACGCCGCGCTTGAATAATTTTTTCCAAATTGGCGAACGCGCCACCAACGATAAACAAAATATTTTTAGTGTCGACTTGCAAAAATTCCTGCTGCGGGTGCTTGCGCCCACCCTGCGGCGGCACCGAGGCGACGGTGCCTTCAATCAGTTTGAGTAAAGCCTGCTGCACGCCTTCGCCGGACACATCGCGGGTAATGGACGGGTTTTCACTTTTGCGGCTGATTTTGTCGATTTCGTCGATATAAACAATGCCGGTTTGCGCTTTCTCAACATCGTAATCACACTTTTGCAAGAGCTTTTGGATGATGTTTTCGACGTCTTCGCCAACGTAGCCTGCTTCCGTCAACGTTGTCGCGTCGGCAATCGTAAAGGGCACGTTTAATAGCCGCGCGAGGGTTTCCGCCAACAGCGTTTTTCCGGAACCGGTCGGCCCAATCAATAAAATGTTGCTCTTACCCAATTCAACTTCATCGCCTTTGGATTTCGACTCCAAGCGTTTGTAGTGATTGTGCACCGCAACCGACAGCACTTTTTTCGCACGCTTTTGCCCAATCACGTATTGATCAAGCACCTCCATAATTTCTTTCGGCTTGGGCAAGTTGCTGCGTGCAGCCTGGCCTTTTTCCTCAAGTTCCTCACGGATTATGTCGTTGCAGAGTTCGACGCATTCATCGCAGATGAAAACGCTCGGGCCTGCGATAAGCTTGCGCACTTCGTGCTGGCTTTTGCCGCAAAAGGAGCAATAAAGCACTTTGCCGTCAGACATCTTCTTGGCCTTTCCCTAAATTTTGTTCGTTCATTTAAGACTTTAACACGAAACCGCACCACCCCTATAATTTGGGAGCACAGGCCATCGCCCAATTGCAGTCATAGCGGTAGCCCACATAGACCGCCCGCCACAACCATTCACAGGCTTACGCTGAAAAATCAGGCGCCTGCGGCGATCACGGTGCTGTCTGCGCGCTTGTCGATCACGGCATCGACAATGCCATACGCCTTTGCGTCGTCGGCGCTCATAAAATTATCGCGGTCGGTATTTTTCTCAACGCTTTCAATGGGTTGGCCGGTGTGTTTGGCCAAAAGCGTATTCAAGCGATGGCGAATTTGCAGTATTTCTTTGACGTGAATATCCATATCCGCTGCCTGACCTTGAAAGCCGCCGGATGGCTGGTGAATCATTACCCGCGCATTCGGTAGGCAAAAACGTCGGCCTTTTTCACCAGCGGCTAATAAAAACGCGCCCATGCTGCACGCTTGACCGATGCAAATTGTACTCACCGGCGCTTTCATGAACTGCATCG
>JANNYO010000116.1:0-8591 GCA_031410115.1 Rhodanobacteraceae bacterium
CGCTCCATCCAAATGCCGGAGTCGACGCCGATAGAAAAATTGACGCGCGACACCGCTTTTTCTGGATCCGCCACCCGATAAATCACGGTGCACTGCAGCTTGACGGCTTGATAGTCGCGGCTGCGCTCATTGAGTACAAACGTGGTTGAAATATCTTCGACGGGCACCTGTGCTAGCGCCGCACTCAAGGGTAGAAACCAATACGCAATTCCGGCACCGCTGCGGCGCAATTTACCGCCGGTAAAGTGCAATACGAATTGATTGGGCTCAGCGCGCAGATGTTTTAGAAATAGGGTGCGGGTAATGGTGGCCATATTTTTCTTGTTCTTTCGATTGTTCGCTTGTTGAAATTTGCGGTGAGCCTTGCAAGATTTATTCAATCTTGATGCATTTAACCGCGGCTGGCAAACCCACCAAAGCGCAGGGCATGGTGTTCATAGCACGCGCCGCGCCCAAGCGAATCGCGCTGCCCAGTAGTCGGTATCAAGGCTGGACAACTGCACATTTTTACCCGTACGCGGCGCATGTACGAAGCGGCCTTCGCCCACGTAAAGCCCAACGTGAGTAATCGCGCTATTTTCCGTAAAAAATACCAAATCCCCCAGCCGCAAGTGCCCCCGTTGATGCACGATGCGGCCAAATGCAGACTGCGCCTGCGCCGTGCGCGCAAGGCTAACGCCGAGCGCGTCCCGATAGATAAAGCGCACGAAGCCAGAGCAATCAAAGCCCGTTTGCGGCGATTCACCGCCATAAACATATGGCGTGCCAACCAGGCTTAGCGCGCGAAACGCCACTGAGTTGGCCGATACCGGGCCGGGATCTTGCAAACCGACATCGTCTGTGCGCGGTATACGCGGCCGCTGCTCAGGCCTGCTGGCGCAGCCTGACATGATCAGCACAAGCGCTATCAGCATGCACTGGCCAATTTTGCCGCGTGGGAAATTATTCGAAGGACGCATAACCGTCAGCATAGCTTTGGTAGCGACAGATAAATCCTAAGCGGCGCAGCAGCGCGTTGCTGACGCGTTTGCCACTTGCGGTTGCTGGCTGTGTAGATGGAATTGCCGCAAGACCCACTTTGGCACGCAGGGCGTCATAGAGTGTTTGCTGGGTGCAGGGTTGATCGTCAGTAACATTCAGTGCACGCGGTGGCATTGGCAGCATGAGGGCAAAACAGATGGCCGCCGCCGCATCGTCAATATGAATACGGTTCGTCCACTGCCCAGCATTGGGCGCGACGCCCGCGAGCGCTTGGCGGCGGGCAAAAGTTCGTTCCGGGCCGTAAATGCCGCCCAAACGCAGCGCGATATCGCCGGTGCGCAGCACGTTTTCCGCCTGAACCAAAACGCGACCGTTAAAAGCCTCGGGCTCAGTTTTCGTCATTTCATTGACCCAGCCGCCCCGATTCTCGCTGTACACCGCCGTGCTTGAGCAAAACATAATCGGCTGCGTTGTGCGCGCGTTGGCTAAATTTTCTAAACCCGCAACATACAGCGCCCGATAGCCGTCCTCGTTTCGGGCCGCGGTCGGTGCGGCGGTAAAAATAATCGCGTCGGCCTGCTGCACCAACGCCGCAATTTGCGCCGAATGCGCTAAATCAGCTCGGATGACATCGATTCCAGTCTGGATGGCGCCGACATCTCCGGAGCGAGTGAAAGCGGTCACCTGATGACCTGCGGCATGCAAGCGGCGCGCGACGCGGCTGCCTAAATCACCCGCACCGGCGATCAAAACGCGCATTAGCCAGTCGTCGAAATCACATTGCTCGATGGTTGCGTATGCTTTTTAATTTTGTTTTTGTTGATCCAGCGCAGCCACAGCAGCCAAACCACCAGTGCGTCCAAAATAATCAGCATTTGCCAAACATACAAATGAAACCATTCAAACCAGGTCATGCTGTAACGCGCGAGGTAGTACAGGCTGACGATGCGCACGATATTGAGCGCGTGAATAGCAAAAAAACCGGCGATAAAGCCGACGCATTTTTGTCGAAAAGTTGCCGGAAACGCGAATACGGAGGCGAATAAAATAATCACCGCTTCCATGCCGTTGCAGCCGCGCACGACGGTAATGCCCTGCTTGGTCACAGAATCAAAAATGGCAATGCCTTCAGAAGCAACCGTTGGATCAAACCACTTCATAACGCTGACCGATACCACCGCAACCGCACTGGTAATTGGCGTTGCCATAAAGCGCTCGCCCCAGGGCAACAGATAAAACACAAATAAACTAATCAGTAAAACCGCAAAGATCAGCACGAAACGCGTCATGGGCTGGCGTAACGCATCTAACAATCTGCGGCTTGAATCTTTACTTTCAGTTCCGCCCGAGGCGTCCAAACGTGGCATAGATACATCCATGAAAATTGATTTATGCCTCAGTTTAGCGCATGCGTTGCGTCTGGCGCTGACGATCCGCGCTCAGGCTGCTAGCATTCGTGCATGAATCCCTCTTCCAACTTATTTTTGATCGGGCCGATGGGCGCTGGCAAAAGCACAGTCGGGCGCAAGCTCGCCGCGCGCTTTGGCCTGCGATTTATTGATTTAGATCAGGAAATCGAGCGCGCAACAGGGGCGAGCGTTAACTTAATTTTCGAAATTGAAGGCGAACCAAACTTTCGCGAGCGTGAGGCCAAACTGTTGGATGCAGCGAGCCGCAATTGCGGCGTTTTGCTCGCCACCGGCGGCGGTGCGGTGCTGCGTGCAGAAAATCGCAGTAAGTTAATGCAGCGCGGTTTTGTCGTGTATCTGGAAACAGATGTGGATACCCAGCTGGAACGGCTCAAGCGGGATCGCGCCCGGCCACTGCTGCGCACCGCCGACCCGCGCGCTAAATTGTTAGAACTAGCCGGTGCCCGCAACGATTTGTACCGGCATAGCGCCGACTTAATCTGGACGAGTGGCGCCAACACTGCGCGCAGCGCCGCCGAAAGCTTGGTGTATAACCTCAGGCATCGCTGGCATCAGCTGCCACATGGCTTAGTTTCGCCCGCTCAACCAATCCCCAACCCGTTGTTTCATTTAGGTACTTAATGGCTACCCTCAATCCGAATTTCGCCCCCAGCAATCGCGGCGTCACCTGCGTCCACGTGCCGCTAGGCAAACGCGCCTACACCGTAGAAATTGGCGAACAGCTGTTACGCACCGCTGCCATTTCCGATGCCTGTCCAGGCCGACAAGTGTTAGTGGTAACCAACGAAACCATCGCGCCTTTGCACCTGGATCGGGTGCTCATGCAGCTGTCGGATAAAAATGTAGAAAGCTGCATTTTGCCCGACGGTGAAGAATGGAAAAGTTTCAACAGCGCCGAACGCATCTTTAACCGCTTAAGCGCGATGCGCGCGAGCCGAGACGTGACGCTAGTGGCCCTGGGCGGCGGCGTGATCGGTGATGTCACCGGCTTTGCCGCATCACTATGGATGCGCGGCGTGCCGTTCGTGCAAATTCCTACCAGTCTATTGGCGATGGTAGATTCTTCCGTCGGTGGTAAAACTGCGGTGAACTTAGCGACTGGTAAAAACATGGTTGGCACCTTCTGGCAGCCCAATGCCGTGTTCGCTGATGTCTCGTTGCTGCGCACTTTGCCGACGCGCGAGCTGTCCGCTGGCTTTGCCGAAGTGATCAAGTACGGTGCGATTGTGGACCCGGTATTTTTCACCTGGCTGGAAGATAACGCCACGGAATTGATGGCCGGCGACATGGATTTGACGCTCGAAGCGGTGGCAAGGTCGGTGCAGCACAAGTCCAATATTGTCGTGCGTGATGAGCGTGAAACGGGCGATCGCATGCTGCTGAACTTCGGCCACACGTTTGGGCACGCATTGGAAGTTGCGCATGCGTATCGCGGTATTTTGCATGGCGAAGCGGTGGCGATTGGCATGGCCTGTGCAGCCCAACTTTCTGCAGATGTTTACGGCGGTGACTTAGCGCGTGATGCCGCGCGTTTGGAAACGCTACTGACCCGTTTTGGCCTGCCTACCCGCACAGAAATGCGCGCACGCCCGGAAGATATGACCAGCCTCATGCGGTTAGACAAAAAAGTGCAGGACGGGAAACTGCGCCTGATTTTATGGCGCGGCATTGGTCAAGCGCGCGTCGATACTGCACCCAACAGCGCCATCGAAGAAGTCTGGCGCTCGCGTTTGCCGCGTCAACCGGTGCTGGTGAGCATCGCGGATTAAGCGCTAGACAAGTGCGATAACTTCGCTATACTGCGCGGCTCGCTTACGCGAAAAACTCTTGCCGGAGTGGTGGAACTGGTAGACGCGTCGGATTCAAAATCCGAAGCCCTTAAAAGCGTGTGGGTTCGAGTCCCACCTTCGGCACCAACTCAAAAAGCCATATGACGACCTAAGTCGGTATGCAGCTAAGTCGCCTGCGAAAAGATCTCCACACCGCAACGATTTTTCACCAGCAGCACGATCAAAAAAACCCGCCTAAACGCGGGTTTTTTTGTGTTCAATTGGGTGCTAGAACCAAGCATGACGCGCAGAGCTTTCAATGTTGACCTCGATAGAATTCGAGGCTCGGATCCGGTTTGGTCGCGGCGGCGGCGGTTTGACGCCTACTCTTATGCCGATGGCAAAGGTACCGCGAATCACGATCAACCCAATGGTGCAGCACGGGTGTTTTTGGCATAAGCTTTTGCCACCGTCAAAAGGAAAAATTAACCATGTCCGGTAAGCCAGAACTAACTTTCTTTCATGCGCCAAATACCCGCTCTACTGGCGTATTGACCCTGCTCAAAGAATTAAATGCCGACTATCGTTTACATGTGCTCAACATGAAGTCAGGTGAGCAACGGCAGGCGGGATATTTAGCAATTAATCCGATGGGTAAAGTGCCCGCAATTACGCATGGCGATGCCTTAATTACCGAGCAAGTAGCGGTCTATATTTATTTGGCCGATCTTTATCCGCAGGCTGGGCTAACGCCATTGATTGGCGACCCGCTGCGTGGCCCGTATCTGCGCTGGATGGCATTCTATGGCTCGTGCTTCGAACCAGCGATTGTAGATCGCTACCAAAAAAGAGAGCCGGCTCCACAGGGGATGTCGCCCTACGGTGATTTCGATTCGATGTTCAAAACCTTGACCGATCAACTGGACAAAGCGCCGTATTTTTTAGGCGATCAATTCACCGCTGTTGACGTCTTGTGGGGCAAATCCTTGACTTGGATGACGATGTTTCAGCTGCTGCCCGCACGACCGGTGATACAGGCCTATATTGATCGCATAAACGCGCGCCCGTCGGTTCATTGGGCGCTGGCAAAAGATGCTGAGCTAGCCGCTGCGCAAGAGCAAAGCGCTGGCTAGCGTTTAAAACCGCCAATCAATCCCCACGCCAAAACTGCGCCCGGCCTCATCCAAGCCGGTGCCGTGCTCGCGATACTTGCGATCTGCCAAATTCTCCGCGCTCAAACGTAAATCAAGCTGTTCGCGAATATTCCATGTGGCTGCCATATTCGCCGTCGCGTAGCCTGCGGTTCCCGCTGGATTGATACGTGGGTCGGTGATGTCACGTGGACTCAAGCGATCTTGGCGCGCCGCGAAAAATTAGTCGCCCAGCATAGACGGCGCGCTCAAACGAATCATCAGACTTAAGTCTGATTAGTAAAACGCTCCGGTGCCGGATGCATCGCCGCTATCAGCGCCAAAGCCGACTCGCGTTTCCGTTTCAGCGCATTAGCGCATCGGCGATGCGCGCCAAAATATCGGCGATTCAATGTCTTGCGCCGTTTGCTTTGCCAAGGCAAAACACCGGCGAAACGCATACACTCACGGGCTAATTGACTCAGCACTAGGAGCATTTTGTGGCGAATGATTTGATCGATATCTGCGTGCCCGACTTGGGTGGTGCGAAAGGCGTGACGGTGCTGGAACTACTGGCGGCACCCGGCAGCGTGGTGACAAAAGACGCGTCGTTAATAGTGGTTGAAGGCGATAAAGCGACGATGGAAATTCCTTCGCCAATGGCAGGGACCTTGGTTGAATTCAGCATAAAAGTCGGCGATACCGTTGATGAAGGCCAAGTTATTGCGCGCATGCGATCGGCTGAAACAGCGGTAGCGACTGCATCCGTAGCCCCCGCAGCAGTGCCTGCGGCAAGCGTGCAAACGCCACCTGCACCGGTTGTAACGCAAATTACAGCAACGGTGTCGGCCACAGGCACCGCTGCCGCAAGCGCTGACTATGACTGTGATTTCGCCGTGTTGGGTTCTGGCCCAGGTGGCTACACAGCGGCATTTCGCGCCGCCGATTTGGGCTTAAACGTGGTGTTGATTGAACGCTACGACACGCTCGGTGGCGTGTGTTTAAACGTCGGCTGCATTCCCTCCAAAGCGCTGCTGCATGCGGCGCGTGTGATCGATGAAACCAAAGCCTTTGCCGCGCTCGGCTTGACGTTTGCGCCGCCTCAGCTTGATTTGGACAAACTGCGCGCGCACAAAAATAACGTCGTTAGTAAATTAACATCCGGTTTGGCAGGGATGAGCAAGCAGCGCAAAGTCACGGTGGTGAAAGGCACGGGTGAGTTTGGTTCGGCGACGCATTTCAACGTGCAGACGGCCGAGGGCTTAAAAACCGTGCGCTTTAAAAACGCGGTGATTTCAGTCGGCTCACAGGCGGTGAAATTTCCTAACTTGCCATGGGACGACAAGCGCCTGATGGATTCCACTGATGCCCTGGAACTGAGCGAAATTCCGAAGCGCCTATTGGTGATGGGTGGCGGTATTATCGGGCTTGAAATGGCCTGCGTGTTTGATGCACTCGGCAGCAAAGTCACCGTCGTTGAGCTGGCGGATCAGTTGATGCCGGGCGCCGATCTTGATTTAGTCAAGCCGCTGCAAAACCGCATTGCCAAACATTATGAAGGCATTTTTCTCAACACCAAAGTGACTGCGATCAAGGCCGAAAAAGCCGGTTTATGGGTTAGCTTTGAAGGCGCCAATGCGCCACCCGAACAGTTGTTTGATCGCGTATTAGCAAGCGTTGGTCGCAGCCCAAATGGCAAAAAAATCAAAGCCGAACTCGCTGGCGTGCACGTCACCGAGCGCGGCTTTATCGACGTTGATAAGCAGCAGCGCACCAACGTGGCGCATATTTTTGCGATTGGCGATGTCGTCGGTCAACCGATGCTGGCGCACAAAGCCACGCATGAAGCCAAGGTTGCCGCCGAAGTAGCAGCCGGTCACAAAAGCGAATTTGTCGCACGTGTGATCCCCTCGGTTGCCTACACCGACCCGGAAGTGGCGTGGGTGGGTTTGACCGAAACCGAGGCGAAAAAGCAGGGCATCAAATATGGCAAAGGCAGCTTTCCTTACGCCGCAAGTGGACGTGCGATTGGTACCAACCGCACTGAGGGCTTGAGCAAATTATTGTTTGATGAAGTAACGCATCGGGTGATTGGTGGCGGCATCGTCGGCCCGAATGCCGGGGATTTGATTTCCGAAGTCGCCCTTGCGATAGAGATGGGCTGCGACGCATCGGATATCAGCCTAACCATCCATCCGCACCCCACTTTATCGGAATCCGTAGCGATGGCGGCAGAGGTGTTTGAGGGCACGATTACTGATTTGTATCTTCCAAAAAAGCGGGCCTAAGCGCGATGGCCGCCCCGTTAAAACGCGTGCAATATCAACAGAGCGATCGCGGCGAACTGCCGATGTATGCCGATGGCATCGTCACGCAAGATTGGGATCGCTACAGCAGCATCGATCACGCCGTTTGGCGCTCGCTTTTTGAGCGCCAAAGCGGGTTGCTTCCAGGGCGTGCGTGCGATGAGTTTTTGGCGGGGCTGAGTGAGCTCAACCTGTGTGCCGATTACATTCCGAAGTTTGAGCAAGCCAATATCGTGCTGCGCGCAAAAACCGGTTGGGAATTGGTGGCGGTTGAAGGCTTATTGCCGGACTTAAAATTCTTTGAATTGCTTGCCGCGCGCCAATTTCCCGTGACCTGGTGGATTCGCACGCCAGAGCAAATCGACTACATCAGCGAGCCGGATTTATTCCACGATTTTTTTGGGCATGTGCCCCTGCTTGCCAACCCAGTTTTTGGCGACTATCTACAGGCGTACGGCGCAGGTGGCGTAAAAGCGGCCGGCTTAGATGCGCTGCGCTTTTTAGCCCGGCTGTATTGGTACACGGTGGAGTTTGGCTTGATCAACACCGCGCAGGGTCTGCGTATTTATGGTGCCGGGATCATGTCAAGCAAGGGCGAAACACTCTACAGTTTGGATAGTCTTGCGCCGAATCGCGTCGGCTTTGAACTACAGCGCGTGATGCGCACGCGCTATCGCATTGACAGCTATCAGCAGAGCTATTTTGTCATTGACAGTTTTAAGCAATTGTTCGACGCCACCGAGCCTGATTTCACCGACTATTACCAAACGCTGCAGGCGCAAACGGTACTTGGCGCGGGCGCGATTGATCGCCATGATGCGGTGCTGCAACGCGGCAACGGAGAAGGTTGGGCGCTGGTGGGCGATGTTTGAACGGGTTGCAACAAACAAGTCTCGCCGATCAGGCGACACGGCAGACAAGTCTCGCCGATCAGGCGACACGGCAGACAAGTCTCGCCGATCAGGCGACACGGCA
>JANNYO010000117.1:0-15714 GCA_031410115.1 Rhodanobacteraceae bacterium
GGCGTGTCGCGCTCCGGATCAATAGAAACAAAGGCAATCTGCGCCTGACTGGCACTGAGCGACGGCAGTTTCAGGATGCCCAACACCGCACTCAACTCAGTCAAAGTCGTCGGGCAAATATCCGGGCAGCTGGTAAAACCAAAACTTAGCAACGTCCAACGGCCCTGCAGTTGCGTCAAACCAAATGCCGAGCCATCGCTGCGCGACAGGCTAAAAGGTGCAATCACTTTCGCCGCCGGATAGACCAGCAGGCTCTTAAAAGCGTGCGGGTTGAACGCGCTGGCCGCGTCCGCTGTATCAGCCGTGCCCACCGCGTGCGCATCGTGTCCGCCATTGATTACCCGTGATCCTAGCCATAGCCCGACACCCGCAGCAATCGCCGCCAAAAATATCATCAAAAAGATGTGCCGGTCGGCTAGGCCAGCTTGTTTTGCCCGGGCAAAATAGACGCCACGGCTGTGTTTGGCACGCCCAAGGCGTGAATTTACATGTAGAGCTTTTTCCATCGTACAAGCCTAGCCGATGAATGATGAAGCGTTGGCAAAACACTTTTCGCGATGACGCCAAAGAAAATTTGATAAGGCACCGCAAATCGGCCGCTAATGCCACTATTTGACGCGCGGTCTTTCAATTTACCGGGCATTCCGTAGGCCGACTCTATTGAGCGGATCGATTTTACGAACTGTGAATTGCGTCCCACCAAGCTAGACAGGTGCGCCGGATACAATTTAGCCCAGCGGGTAGCAACCTCGGCTGGTGACCACTCGAGTGATGTGCTGGGGCTCATGTGCACCACTAAATGCAGGTGATTGCTCATCACGGCCCATGAATAAATGCCGCAGGCGAAGATGTTGCCAAGTTCAAAAATTCGGGTCTGAACCCAAGACTTTCTGTGCTCAAAGCGTTTGCCGAGATATTTGTCCAAGCCGCACAACCAAGATCGGCGCACGCAGCGGTTGACGCAGTGAAAAGTGCCAGCTTGAGTTGGGTCAACGAGTTGGCGGCGGGCTTGAGTCATCGGCGCAGTTTGGCGATGCTTGTGTTGATTGGACATCGGATTGGGCGCAGATTTGGCTCGGATTTATCTGAGGGGTGGGTGTCTTACGTTTCTGTGTTCTACGTTTCTGTGTGTACCTATCAAATTGACTGGCGTGGCTACGATCCTCGCGATGACGTGGGAGTGCCGTCACGTTTAAAGATCAGTTTTTGAAGCTGGGTGTGCGCGGAGGCTTGGTCGAGTTCAGCGAGGCGCTCCTGGATGCGCTTGCGCTGGCCTTCGTCTTTCCCGGCCGCCAGTTGTTCCGTGAGGATCAGCGATTGCGCCTTCTCGAGCGCGTGCTCGGGGTCGATGGCAACGTCGGGCGATTGCTTTGATACGTCACCATCACTTCAGCCCCCGCGTGCGCTACGGCCTCGCGCGTGCACGCCCTATTCCCACAGCGTCAATTGCGCGTCTGACATGCCGTAGCCAGCCTCGGCCAGCACACTGCGCTTGGACTGTGCCATCAGCACGCCCTCAAGCCTATAAGCCTCAAACATACTAACGTCCGCCTGCGGCGCGCGCAGTATCGAATGGATGATTTGATTCGCCGGTGGCGGCGGCACATGGATGCACGCGCCAAAGTACGGCACGAATAAAATCTCCCTGACCGCACCATTTTCGCCCTGCTCCAGCGGCACAAAATAGCCCGCAACTTTGACCCGCTGACCGTCAAAATCTCGGATTGCGGCGTAGCCTTTGATTTGGCGCTCGGCCATCGACGCAGTGAAGCTTCCCTCGGCGCCCGGATGGCCCTGCGCCGCAGTGCTGTCCATCCAGTCGCCGCGCTCCAGGCGTTCGCGGTCGGCTTTGGACATGAGTTCAAGCCAGTCAAGCTCGCGCGCATCGACGCCTGCCAGGCCACGTTTGGACTCGGGCAATCGCGGCGCTGGCGTATAGCTAACCGTTACCTCGGCCGGGTTAGCTTCCGCAATGGAGGACGGGAGTTGCGCAGGCGAACGGGCGGACGCTGGCTGCTCGGGCGAACACGCGATGAGGCTAAGTGCCGCCCAGTAAGTCAGCAGCTTTTTTACTGCGCGGCAATGGCCGCTCACTTCGACCCATCTCTTGGGACGTTACACTTGTGCATGCGCTGTAGGGCTAAAACTGTATGTGCAAATGCGTTACGCCAATACGGCACCTCATGCGCACCGGTCAGTTCGACATACGAATACGCGAAACCTTTTTCGCGCAGCTGTTGCACAAACGCAATGGTTTCCGGGGCCAGCGAATCAGCGGAGCCTGCATCGAGGTGCAAAAAGGGCGCCTCTGCGGGGGTAGTCATTGCTAAAAGGCGGAATGGATCTGCGCTGCCGGCCTGCGCAGCGGTTAAAAACACGCTCCCTCTCGGCGTACGCTCTTGCTGGGTTGAAAACTCTTTCACATCGACCCCCGGCCTTTCCTCGTTTGACCATAGCTCGGGCTGGTTCCAATCTGGCTTGCCGAGGCGAATTTCTTTTTCCGCATGCTGCGCAAACTGAAGTGCGCCGGCGCTCGAAAATGCAAAAGAAAACAGCGACGGATGTTTCAACGCGATCGTAGTTGCGCCGTATCCGCCCATGGACAAGCCACCGATAAACCGGCCATTGCGCGCCGCTTGCGTGCGAAAACGCTGGTCTACATGGGGGATTAAATCTTTGACGATCATATCTTCCCAATTTTGCGGACGTGATCCGCGCGCACCGTACCAATTGGTGTAGAAGCTATTGCCGCCGTCGACCAGAACCACTATGGCGCAGATTTGATCTGGCGTGCTCAAGGGCAGCTGCGCGTAGCTGATCCAAGAACGGTAGTCGCCAGTGTGTCCGTGAAGTAGATACAAAACCGGGAATCGCGCGGTGCTTTTTTCATAACTGCTCGGCAGCATGACCGCATACTTGAGCGTTCGAGCAACCGAAAAGGACTCGAAACTCTGCACCTGCATAGAGCGAACAAACTCGAGCGCCGAAGCCGGCGGTGTGCAGGCAAGCGCAATCAAGAGCCACGCAAGGACGTCGGCATGCTTGAGTTCTTTCGCTCTCTCAAGCAATTCCTCCAAACTGCCCACAACGCGCCAATACGCCGAGCCAAAACCTTTCACTTTTAGGGTCCAGTGATTTGTTTTTTGAATTGCCAGTGATTAAACCGGGCGGTGCTTAGCTTTTGGCACGACCGGCTATCTAAATTGTTTTTTTCAAGTTTGTGAGCATGGCAAAAATCCACACGGCACCGCGCGGCGCTCCTTCTTCCTGTCCAAGATCGTTAAGAACCGAATCGTACTTCAGGGCGGGGGTGAGGGTCCTACAAAATGCAGCTCACGCCCAACGTGCGACACGCCATCGCATTCGACAATGAACGTTTAGCGGGGGCAGACAAAATCGGCAAAGTGCAAGGTTTCGATTCCGCCAAAAGCGGCTTACTATCTCGCATCCGTCCACAACGAGCGCCGCCATGACGCATTTCAGTTCAAACGTTTTGCCTACGCAAAAAAAATTGATCCGCACGACTTCGCTGATCCTGCTCACACTGGCCCTCACATTGGCAGCGTGTTCAAAATCACCTGCGCCGCCTGAGGCAGCGCCTGCGCCAATTACCGAAGCCGCGAAACCCGCCTATCCGGGTGCTGACACGGTGATGCAAGATCAATTTAAGGCGTTGGACGATGCCAAAAAAGTCGAGCAGCAAGTATTGGACGCAGAAGCGAAACGTCGTGCGGAATATGACAATTAGTTTGACGCAGGGTTAAGTTTACAAATATCGTTGCGGCTTCAACCGCCGTTCGAGATTTTAAGCTATGCGTTTTTTATTTGCCCTTACTGTTGCAATCAGTACCTCGATTTTAGCTGCCACTCCCGTCAGTCCTCCGGTAAGTCCAGCTCCGCAAGCACCCGCGCAGATTACGCGCGTGCCTCTGACCGATTTCGCGAAACCCACGGACGTGCGCACGATCGCGCTTTCGCCGGACGGGAAGACAATCGCAGTAACAAGCCCTAAGGGTGACTACGGCACCGTACTTGCGTTCATTGACACGGCGACGATGAAAGCGACCGCCGGATTTGCCGACACCGGTGACCGTGTGCCAGGCTATGTCGTTTGGGCAAATAACGACCGCGTGATTCTGAGCATCGTGCGTAAATTCGGCGGTTTTGCGCAGCCGCAATTGACCGGCGAACTGATCGGCGTCAATCGTGATGGCACCCGGGTCAAGCCATTATTTGGTGGCGAAGGCGTGATGCAAGCGGGAACTCATCTAAAAACCCGCGCTTCGGATCAGGGCTATGCGCAAATTGCTGACCCCCTGGTTGGCGACCCAAAATTTACTTTGATCACGGTCAACGCCTTCGGCGCTAACGGCTCGTTTACTGAGCTGCATCGAATGAATGAAGATTCTGGTGCGCATTCAAAATTGCTACGCGCGCCGATTCGCAACGGTGAGTTTTTGCTTGATCACAACAACGCGCCAAGATTTGTCATTGGTGAAGATACCGATGGCTCGATCAAGGTGTTTCGCCGCGATGGCGATGCGTGGACGATCGTCCATGATGAGGCGAAAGATCAGGGTCTGCTTTCGCCCCTAACTTTTGCACGCGATAACGCCAGCTTTTATGCCTTCTGGAACGCCCACAAAGGTCCAGCAACCCTGGTGCGGGTGGACGCAAAAACCATGAAGCGCACGGACGTATATGTGCCAAAAACCGCAAGTCCAACGGGGTTATTTTTAACCGCTGACCGCAAAGACGTTTATGCAATTTTGACCCAGGATGGTGCGACGAAAGTTGAAATCATTGATAAAAATGCCGCTGAAGCTCAGGCATGGCTGGCATTTTCCAAGAGCTTTCCCGACAGCTTGGTAGAGCCTGCTGGCTACAGCACCAATGGCGAAGTTGCACTGTTTAAAGTCTCCGCCAGCAATAACAGCGGTGAGTACTATTTATATGATTTAAAAAAGCGCACGGCGAGATTTCTTTTTCCAACGGATGCCTGGATGGAACCTTCGCAAATGGCGAAAACGACACCATTCCGATTTAAAGCACGCGACGGACAGTCGCTCAGTGGCTACTTCACCCTGCCTAACAACACGCCACCCAAAAACCTGCCGCTGGTCGTCATGCCGCACGGCGGGCCGCACCAAATTCGAGACGATGATCGTTATGACGACTGGGCGCAAATGTTGGCAAGCCGTGGCTACGCAGTATTGAAAGTCAATTTTCGCGGCTCAAACGGCTATGGCACCGAATTCCTGACTGCGGGCTACAAGGAATGGGGCGGCAAAATGCAAGATGATGTTACCGACGCCACCCAATGGGCGATCAATCAAGGCTATAGCGACCCTAAACGCATCGCAATTGCGGGTGCCAGCTATGGTGGCTACGCTGCACTTATGGGTGCAGTGCGCGAGCCGGAACTGTACCGGGCGGTGATCACCTACGCCGGCCTGAGCGATCTAGAGTTAATGTACACGCGCGGCGATATTGAAGACTCAATTTACGGCGTAAATTACCTGAAGCGTGTGTTGGGTGAGGACAAAGCCGACCTCAAAAAACGCTCGCCAGCGAATTTAGCCGCACAAATTCAGGCGCCTGTACTCATCATCCATGGCGGTCAAGATCAGCGTGTGCCGGTAGTGCATGCAAGTCGGATGCGCGATGCACTAACGGCTGCCGGTAAAAAGGTTGAATACGATGAAGTGCGCGACGAGATGCACGGCTTTTTCAAGCAAGCCAATAAAATTGAGGCCTACACCCGCATGCTGGCATTCTTGGATAAGTATTTAGCCGTTCAGCCAGAAGTGAGCGCGCCCTAAATACAAAACAACCGCGCCGAAACAGCTGCTCCCATTCAAATCAACTAAAAGGCCCAAGCCATGTCTGCCCCGCAAGCAAAAATAATTTACACCTTGACCGACGAAGCGCCGCTGTTGGCGACGTATTCGCTGCTGCCGATTATCAGGGCTTTTGCCGCACCGGCAGACATCGATGTTTCGGTATCTGACATTTCGGTTTCCGCCAGAATTTTGGCGGAATTTTCGGATCAATTGCTGCCAGATCAAAAAGCGCCGAATAATTTGGCGGAACTCGGGCGCCTGACGCAGAATCCTGACACCAACATCATCAAGCTGCCCAACATCAGCGCATCGGTGCCCCAGTTGATGGCAGCGATTCGCGAGCTACAGGGCAAAGGCTATGCCTTGCCTGATTTCCCGGAACAGCCCAAAACCGACGCTGAAAAAGCGCTGCGCGATCGCTACAACAAAATCGTCGGCAGCGCGGTCAATCCGGTGCTGCGCGAAGGCAATTCAGACCGCCGTGCACCGGCGGCGGTAAAGCGCTACGCGCGTAAAAATCCGCACTCGATGGCGCCCTGGAGCCCGGCTTCACGCACGCACGTCGCGCATATGCGCGGCGGCGATTTTTACTCCAGCGAAAAATGCATGACTATGGCGCGTGCCTGCGACGTGCGGATGGATTTAGTCACCAAAAGCGGCGAAGTGATCGTGCTGAAAAAGAAAGTTTCGCTATTGCAAGGCGAAATTATCGACAGCATGTTTATGAGCAAGAACGCGCTTTGCAAATTTTATGAAGACGCCTTGGAAGACGCGAAAAGTACCGGCGTGATGTTTTCCCTGCACGTCAAAGCGACGATGATGAAAGTGTCGCACCCGATTGTGTTCGGCCACGCGGTCAAAGTTTTCTATAAAGATGCGTTCGCCAAACACGGCGCGCTTTTTGAGAAGCTGGGCGTCAACCCAAACAACGGCGTCAGCAGCGTTTACGAGAAAATTAAGGATCTGCCTACCGCCCAGCGCGAGCAAATCGAGCGTGATATGCACGCGTGTTACGCCACCCGCCCCGAGCTTGCGATGGTCGATTCGGTGAAAGGCATTTCTAATTTGCATGCGCCAAATGATGTGATTGTCGACGCCTCAATGCCCGCGATGATTCGCGTCGGCGGCAAAATGTATGGCCCGGACGGCAAGTTGAAAGACACCAAAGCGGTGATGCCCGAAAGCACCTACGCCCGCATTTATCAAGAAATCATCAACTTTTGCAAGTCCAACGGCGCGTTCGACCCGACCACACTTGGTACGGTTCCTAACGTGGGCTTGATGGCGCAGCAGGCGGAAGAATACGGCTCGCACGACAAAACCTTTGAGATCCCGCAAGACGGCGTCGCCCGTTTTGTTGACCACGATGGTACCGTGCTGATCGAACAAAATGTTGAACAAGGTGATATCTGGCGCATGTGTCAGGTCAAAGATGCGCCGATTCGCGACTGGGTCAAACTCGCTGTCACCCGCGCGCGCTTGTCCAACACGCCCGCTATTTTTTGGCTCGACGAATACCGCCCGCACGACGCCGAACTGATCAAAAAAGTGCGCAGCTACCTGAAGGACTACGACCTAAACGGCCTAGATATTCAAATCATGTCCTACATGCGCTCGATGCGCTATTCGCTCGAACGCATTATTCGCGGCAAAGACACCATCGCCGTCACCGGCAATATTCTGCGCGACTATCTGACCGATCTGTTCCCGATTATCGAAGTCGGCACCAGCGCCAAGATGCTCTCAATCGTGCCGCTAATGGCGGGCGGCGCGCTGTTTGAAACCGGCGCCGGTGGCTCCGCACCGCGGCACGTGAAACAGCTGGTCGAAGAAAATCACCTGCGCTGGGATTCCTTGGGCGAATTCCTGGCACTCGCTGTGTCGCTGGAAGATTTAGGCATTAAAACCGGCAATAAAAAAGCCACCGTACTCGCGCAAACCCTAGACGCCGCCACCGGTAAGTTGCTCGACAACAATAAGTCCCCGTCCACCCAAACCGGCGAGCTAGACAATCGCGGCAGCCATTTTTATCTAGCGATGTATTGGGCGCAGGCGCTTGCTGAGCAAACCGATAGTTCAGAACTTGCGGCGCAATTTGCTGGGTTAGCAAAGTCGCTGGCCGAGAACGAAGATAAGATTGTCGCCGAGCTTGCCGCGGTGCAGGGCCAGGCGGCGGATATTGGTGGGTATTACAAGCTGGATGTGGCAAAGGCGGATGCGGTGATGCGGCCTAGTGGGACTTTTAATAAGGCTTTGGCGGCGGTGGTGGTGTAAACTAACCGAGCTATAACGGAGCTGTAATTTTACGAGGGCGCAATTTATTGCGTCCTTTTTTGCGGATGCAATTTCCCTTGCTGCCGAGCGCGGCGACCCCGGCATCAAGCTCTTTCTAGTAAATCTAAATTTGCCTGTTCTACGCAGGATCGAAAGCTGCAGCGCCTTGCTACCCGTTCTGGACACACGAAAAAACCCGCTGATTCGCATCAGCGGGTTTTTTTATGCTGCCAACACCGACTGTTTAAGCGGCGGGTGTTGCGGCTTCCACTGGCGCTTTGACGGCGTAGCGCTTACGGAATTTGTCGACGCGCCCACCGGATTCGATGGTCTTGTGTTTGCCGGTGTAAAACGGGTGGGACTTGCTGGAGACGTCGATTTTGACCAGCGGGTAGGTTTCGCCGTCGGTCCATTTGACCGTTTCTTTGGTTTTTTTGGTCGACTTCGTCAGGATGGCGAAGTCCGTGGTCACGTCTTGAAACACGACCGCGCGGTATTCGGGATGGATGCCTTCTTTCATGGCTTTTGCGTCCTGCAAAGTGGTGATTAGGTAAAGTGATTAGGCATAAACGCCTACTTTCAGGTGTATTCGCCAATGCGCAATCACCAAAAGAGTCGCGAAATATAGCGGAAAACTTGCTGAATGGTCTAGTAGCCGCGAATTCCCAAAGCATTGGCGATGCCAAACAACTCGAAGTTACAGTGTGAGCTTAACCCGCACCCAATCCACTACCCGGCAAACCGATCCGTTGCCGCCACAAGCGCACTGGTGATGCCGGGTTCCATAGCCGAATGTCCGGCGTTATCGATCACAACCAAATCCGCTTGCGGCCAGGCGCGGTGTAAATCCCAGGCGGAGCGCATCGGGCAGACGACGTCGTACCGGCCTTGCACGATCACTGCTGGAATGTGGCGAATCACATCGATGTTGGCAAGCAGCTGATCATCACGCTCGAAAAAGCCACCGTGGACAAAATAGTGTGCTTCGATGCGCGCAAAGGCGATCGCGAACTCGGCCGATTCGGTCAGCGCAACATAGCCTGGGTCGGTTTGCAAAAAGCTGGTAGAGCCTTCCCAAACACTCCAGGCGCGCGCAGCGTCGAGCTGGATATTGCGATCCGTTGAGGTTAACCGTCGGTAATATGCGCTCATCAAATCGCCGCGTTCGTTGAGCGGAATTGCGGCGATGAAATGCTCCCACGCGTCTGGGAACAGCATGTCGCAGCCTTTTTGATAGAACCACTCAAGTTCGGTGCGGCGCAGCATAAAAATGCCGCGCAAAACCAACTCAGTGACGCGTTCCGGGTGCGTTTGCGCGTAGGCTAAGGCCAAGGTTGAGCCCCAGGAGCCGCCAAATACCTGCCACCTTTCGATCTGTAAATGCACGCGCAGCTGTTCGATATCGGCGACTAAATGCGGCGTGGTGTTATCGGTTAATTCCGCATACGGCGTGGAGCGCCCGGCACCGCGTTGGTCAAGCATGACAATGCGATAGCGCGCGGGATCAAAAAACCGCCGCGATTTCGTCGAACAGCCGCCGCCCGGGCCGCCGTGCAAAAAAATCACCGGCTTGCCGTTGGGGTTGCCGCATTCTTCAAAATAGACTGAGTGCAGCGGTGAAACCGCGAGCTTTCCGCTCCGGTAGGGTTCAATTTCTGGATAAAGCGTGCGGCTTGTTGTCGACATGGCGGGCTCATTTGGCGGGATCGTCACGCCCAGGCGTGACGCGTTTCAACGGGGCGTAAAAATAACTTTCAAAATAAGTTCCTGTTGATTCGTTTTGCTGTTGGCGAAACAAATCTTGGGAAATTCAATCGCGGTGTGCAAAAGCGCGCCGCTTTGCGCAAGAATAGCGGGCTGAGCGGGGTGGCGGGATGAATTTTTTCAGTGTCGCGCTGCCCGCTGCGGTATAAAGCGCTTCACGTTTTTTATGCATATTCACCGCTCACAACAGAACACGCTTCTAGATAAGGGAATGCCGATGTTGGAAAAACTTAGTCCGCAGCAACGTTTTTTAGCCACATCCGGCTTTATTGTGGGCGCGCTGTTGGTCATCGCGCTGTGTTTGGCTGCGATTGCAACACCGGGCATTTGGAAATGGTTGGTCGTGGGTATGATCGCGATTGCGGGCGGCACGCTCGGCTGGGCGCTCAGTAAGCTGATTCGCGATATCGGCATCCATGAAGCCTCGGTGATGCGCAGCAAACAAGAGGCGGAAAATATTCTGTCCGCCGTGGGCGATGGCCTATTTTTATTGAACAAAGATTTCGAGATCGGCGAGCAACATTCCAAGGCGCTACTGCGAATGTTTAGTCGCGATGCGATTGCGGGTGAAAACTTTTTTGACATCATGCGCAATTTGGTGCCTGAGAAAATCGCGCGTACCGCGAAAGACTATCTGGAGCTTTTGTTCGGCGAGCGCGTGAATGAGCGGCTGGTGCAAGATCTCAATCCGCTGGATGTGGTTGAGCTTAATTTTGACGATGGCGCGGGTGCGTTTGAGACGAAATTTTTAGGCTTCCGATTCAAACGTGTGTTTGTCGCGGGCAAGCTTTCGCACCTGCTGGTGACAGTCAGCGACATCAGTAAACGCGTTTTACTTGAGCAAGAACTGCGCGAAAGCCAAGAGCGCACGCAGGCGCAGATGGATATGTTGGTCGAACTGCTGCACGTCGAGCCACGCGTACTGCGCGGATTTATGCAGCGTGCGCAGGAATCTTTGGAACGCGTCAACGAAGCGCTGCGTCGGCAATCGTCCTCGCCGATTGAGTTCAAAGACAAAGTGCACCAGATGTTTGGCTGGATACACTCAATCAAGGGCGAAAGTGCCGCGCTGGGCTTAAAAAGCTTCCAGGCGGCCGCGCACGATCTGGAATCGATCTTGACCGATTTGCGCGCCAAAGGCTCGCTTGTGGGCAATGATTTCCTGCCCTTTACAATCAAATTAGAAGAGCTCTTTACTCAGCTCGATTCCGTGCGCATTCTGCTGAATCGCTTGAGCCAAGTGCGCAGTGCCATGGGTGACGAAGACGAAGAGGACAGCGATGCGCAGCGCAATATGGCGTCCGCCCCTGCGCCGTTTGTCGAGCCATTAAAAGAATTCACCGAAAGTTTGGCGCGCCGTGGCGGTAAGCAAGCGCGCTTTGTCGGCGAAGGATTAGAGCCTGGAAAAGTGCCACCCGGTTACGTGCGTTTAGTCAACGATGCGTTGGTGCAGTTCGTGCGCAATTCAGTGGTGCACGGCATTGAGCTGCCAGAGCTGCGCAAATCCCTCGGCAAGCCTGAGCGCGGCACGCTGGTGGCCAGTTTTGCCACCACCGCCGCTGGCTATGAGCTGACATTTCGTGATGACGGCGCGGGCATTAACTCGGAAAAATTGCGCGCTACAGCGGTCAAAAAAGGCCGTTTGACGCCGGAAGAGGCGCAAAAGTGGGACAGCAAACAGCTGTTGACTTTGATATTCGAGCCGGATTTTTCCACCGCAAATCAAGTGACTGAAGATGCCGGCCGCGGCGTAGGCTTAAATTTGGTGCGCGATCGGGTGCAGGCGGCGAAAGGGCAAATTCGCCTTGGCACGGCCGCGAATAAAGGCACGCAATTCAAACTTATTTTGCCAGCGGTCTAAAACCTGTGGCGCTCATCAAAACTCACAAGCCTAGGAATTCTTCATGGGTATGAAATTATTGGTCGTTGACGATTCCAACGTGATCCGCAACAAAATTTCGCGGACCATCCATATCGCCAATGTCGAAGTTGTCGGAACTGCGAAAAACGGCCGAGAAGCGGTCAGCATGTTCGCCAAATTTCGCCCCGAGCTGGTAACGATGGATATCACCATGCCAGAAATGGACGGCATTCAGTGCATCCGCGAGGTGCTGAAACTGCGCAATGACTCCTTGGTGCTGGTCATTTCAGCACTGGCGGATAAAGCCACGGCAATCGAAGCGCTCAAGCAAGGCGCGCATGGCTTTTTGTGCAAGCCTTTTAGTGATCGCGAATTGAATGAAGCGATGAAAGAATTGATTCGCGGCGCGCAAGAGGCAGGCCACGGCCATGGATGAGTCCAAGCTCAAAGTTTTTATTGAGGGCGCAACACGCTATTTTGTCCAGGTGACGCGTCTGTCGGCGGAAGTGGGTACGCCGTATTTGTCCGAGACCAACGAAACGTTGGCGTATGACATGACCGGCATTATTGGCATTTCCGGCGGGCGCAAGGGCGTGGTGTATTTCACCGCGCCGACCAATATGCTGCGCAGCGTGTTGATCAACATGGGCGAGCGCGATGTCACGCACGATATGCGCCTGGATTTAGTCGGTGAAATTGCCAACACCATTGCTGGCAACGCGCGTGCGGAATTCGGCTCGGAGTTTATGATTTCAGTGCCGGTTGTGATCGCCGGTGCCCTGGAAACCGTGCGCCTGCCGAAAGATATCCGCGCCTTTGTGATCCCCATTACCTGGCATTCGCAGCGCGCAGCGGTGATTATTGCGTTGGAATAATGCCAGTTCTAAATCCAATAGCTAACTGCGTTGCCTGGAATAAGCCGTCTAGGCGGTTTAGCCGCTAATTTTTAATCGCAATACTGCGGCTCGCCACGCTCAGCGTGCTTTCCCGATGCGAGATCAACAAAATCGTCTTTTTACCCGCCAAGCCGCGAATGGTTTCAACGATTTCGCGCTCTGTTTCATCATCCAAGGCGCTGGTGGCTTCATCAAAGACTAGAAATTGTCGGTCATGGTAGAGCGCACGTGCGATCGAAACCCGCTGGCGTTGACCGCCGGAAAACCTTACGCCGCGCTCGCCGAGTTGCGCATCAAGGCCACCGGGCAATTGGCTAAACAGTGCGCCGAGCTGAGCATCGGCAATCGCACGCAAGACCCGCGCGTCGTCGATATCGGCATCTTTTACGCCAAGTGCGACGTTGCGCCGCAAGGTGTCGTCGATCAAATACGACTGCTGCGGAATGTAGGCCACCATTGCTTGCCACGCACGCTGATTGCCACTTAAGTCCGCGCCATTCAACAGCACTTGCCCGGCGGTCGGATCCAAAAAACCGAGCAATAAATCCGCAAGCGTACTTTTCCCCGCGCCTGACGGGCCAACCAGCGCGACGGTTTCGCCCGCCTTAATATCGAAGCTTAAATCGGCAAAAACGGCTTTGCGATTTGTCGCATAACTGAAGGCAATATTTTTTGCCTGGATGCTTTGGAACTCGATCGCCTGCTTAGCCTCGGTTTGTTTGTGTGCCGGCTCCGCAATAAGCGTTGCACTTCCGGCTAAGTCCGCCGCAAGCACGCCCACGACAAAGCGATTGCCACGCATTTGTGAGATGTTGCTGAGCAAGGATGTACTCGCCGGCATCAAGCGCACCGATGCGGCGCCAATCAAACCAAGCAACGGCAAGATTGCACCGCCTGCCTCGCCGCTCACCCGGCTGACAAAGACCAATCCGACTAAAAACACGATCATTGCCAGTTCTATCGCGTGCCGAGGCACCAAATTAAGCACAGAAAGTCGCCACGTGGCATCGACTAGTCCTGCGCCGGCTTTGGTCAAACGCGATAGGAAATAGGCTTCGCAACCCAGGATTCGAACCTCGCGCAGGCCGCCAATCGCCTGATTTACCGAATGCATGACTTCCGCCGTCATGCTTGCCGTCGATTGCGCCAGCTTCGCGGCCCGCTGCCGCGTAAAAACCAATACCCCCAGAAAAACCCCGAGCAGCACCGTCAGTAGCAGGGCAAACGCCGGCAGGCTAGCAAACGCTATCAGCACGCCTAGCGCCAAAAACACCAGGCTATCCGCCGCTAGCCGCAGGCCAGCGCCGACAAAACCGCTCGCAAATGCTTGGGTAAACCACATCAGCCGATTCGATAGTTCGATGCTGGAATTATCCAGATGAAACCGATACGGCCGATGCTGGTAGGCGCTGAGCAAACGCGTCATCACGTGTGCACGGATCGATTCTGACAAACGCGTGATCGCGCCCTGCAGCTGAAAAGTCGCAAGCGCTTTGACGGTAAATATGACCAGCAGCGCAATTCCCAAAGTGCCGAGTGGGTCTGCGCCCAACGCCGTTAACAGCCAATTGGGCAGTAATGCGGTTGCCACGCCCCGGCCCATGAGTAAACTGACGAACGGCGCGATCAGGGATACTGCGGCTAAATCAATGAGTGCAGCAAGCAACATAAACACCACAATCCACGGCGCTTTACGCAGGCTGTCGCCGCCAACAAAACGCACTTCGGCGATTAAAATGCGCAGGCGGTGGGCGAATTGAAACCGGGAAAACAGAGTCTCGCCGGAAGGCGACACGGAAAAAAGAGTCAACATTGGCGCGTTGCTGTCATTAGAATAGGGTGCGACGTCATAATTCGGTCTGAAAATTGATGCGCGAATGCTAGCGCAAGCGGCCAATCGTGCTTTGAAAATCATCTGCGCGTGGCTTGCTGTCAGCCATTTCTATTCAGGGAGTTTGGGATGACGGAATACGCGTTGTGCGGGGCATTTTTCATCGCCGCCTTGCTGTATTCAAGCGTCGGGCACGGTGGTGCTTCGGGCTATCTCGCGGTTTTGGCATTGGCGAACTTCACACCACTACAAATGCGTCCGATTGCACTGCTGATGAATGTTGCGATTGCAAGCATTGCCTGGATTAATTTTGCGCGCGCAGGCCATTTCAATTTTAGAATTTTTTTGCCGCTGGTTTTACTGGGCGTACCGTGCGCCTATATTGGCGGGCTAAATCGGCTACCGGACGCAATCTATGCGCCGGTTTTGGGCGTGTCATTGACGTTGAGCGCCTGCTGGTTACTCAGGCCGTGGCTGATCAAATCGGCACCATCTAATGCGCCAATTCGACAGCTGCCAAAAATCATAGCGCTGCCTTTAGGGGCAGTCATCGGCGGGCTTGCTGGCTTGACCGGGATTGGCGGCGGCATCTTCTTATCCCCAGTATTAATACTTGCGCGCTACGTCAACGCGAAAACTGCGGCCGGCGTCGCTGCCGGTTTCATCACGCTCAACTCGTGCGCAGGTTTAGCCGCGCAACGTGCGCTATTGCCAAATTTGCCAACGCAAACGCCTATGTGGCTACTCAGCGCCGCTGTGGGTGGGTTGATCGGCAGTCGACTGGGCGCGTTTAAGCTGTCTGTTGACGGGTTGAAAATCTTACTTGCGCTGGTGTTATTGATCGCTGCGGGTAAATTACTGTGCTGAGCCGAATCGTCGCCATTCCGACAAAACCGCCTGCAATGGCAATCGCAGGGGCTGGCGTTGCGGCAAATTTCGGCTGAGCATGTCGAGTCGCGTACACTCAAGTCTCGCCTTGTTTGGCGTCATTCCTCAGTATTTTCAGATTGTCTTTCCCGCGCAGGCGGGAATCCAGAATCCGTAAGATTCTGAGTCCGCTCGTTTGTGGTATCCCCCTGGTTCCCCGCCTGCGCGGGGACGACGAATTGCCTACTCAGGGTTGGCACGAATCAGAAGTTTTGTCTGCTTCTACTGCGAACTCAGGTGTCCGGTAATCGCGGCACGTACCTCGCCGTGTTTTTGTATTGAATAACTTAAGTGATAAATATGGATTTAAAAACGACT
>JANNYO010000118.1:0-3127 GCA_031410115.1 Rhodanobacteraceae bacterium
CTCTGCTTGGGTAGGGTGCAAGCAAATTACTTGATGCGAATTGGCGGCGATATATGGGGTGGGCGGAGGGTTACCAATCAAACGCCAAAACCCGTTCGCGCGCCAAAGCCTGTTTCGCTGACTCTGTCATCCCAAATTTTCCTCAACTTAAAGGAAATAGTGTTTTGCAGGCTCACCAGAATTGCCAGCGTGGGTTTGGGCGAAGGCTTACATTGCAGTGAATTGCCGCGGCGTTGAATTTTGCAACGGCAACCATTCTGAAAATCGAGAGCTACAGGGCTACACGCGAAATCTGAGCCTCAGGCGCTGCGCAAGTGCGATGAAGTCCATCGCGGGCACTGGTCGGACGGAGAGTCACTTCTGGCTTAGCTCTGGGCGTTGACCAAACGCCTTGCTGCACGAGCTGCATTTCCATACAGCGTGTGCTTTCAATTGCGCTTGGCTAAGCCTTGTGAACTCAGTGCCTAGCAAAATCAAACGTGGGAAAGCCGCGTTGATGGCATGCGTCTGTGACGAACAAGCAGGTGATTGCAAAATTTTGTCTATGGCCGACAGCGGCTTTTTCGTGCCGTTCATCAGTGCGCTTTGCCGACGCTCGCGCCTGAATTGCCTGCCAGCTCAGTGGCAGGATGTAATAAGAACACAAACAAAGCCTCATAGGCTGTACTTTGCGGATGACATGCAAAAAGCAATTTGACGGACGCAAACTGCCGCGCGAAGCGAAGGCGCAGCTCAGACTGGCGTCGGTACAGCGCGTGGAAAGCGGCGCGAGCCCGGAATCGGTGAGTGCAGGAATGGGGTTTAATCGGCGTGCCATTTATCGCTGGTTATCGGCCTATTACCACGGCGGTGCAGAGGCTTTGCAAGCCAAACCGATTCCCGGCGCACCGGCCAAGCTCAACCTCAGACAGCTGCAAAAGCTAAGCAAACTTGCGCGCACCAAGAACCCTCAGCAACTGCAATTTGCTTACGCACTGTGGACGCTGGCGACGATTCGAGAATTCATCAAGAGGGAATTTAGCGTTGGTCTATCCGAAGTCTCAGTAGGATGCCTAATGCGGCGGTTGGGCTTTAGCCCGCAAAGGCCGCTGTATCGCGGTTGGCAATAGGACGCGAGCCTTGTGGAGGCCTGGCGCACGACGGATTATCCAAAGATTGCAAAGCGCGCAAAGAAGGAAAAGGCCCTGATTTTCTTTGCCGATGAGTCAGGAATACGTTCCGACTATCACACTGGCACGACGTGGAGCCCGATTGGGGAAACGCCCGTGGTTCAAGCAACAGGCGCACGCTTTGGATGCAACATGATTTCGGCGGTAAACGCGCTCGGACATTTCCGTTTTATGGTGGTCGAAAGCACGGTCAATGCGACGGTGTTTTTGTGAGTTTCTGAAGCGCTTGATCGAGGGCATGACGCAAAAGTTATTTTTCATCGTTGATGGCCATCCCAGCCATAAGGCCAAGCTTGTGCGCGCGTTCGTGGAGGCGAATATCAAGCGCATTGAGCTCTTCACGTTGCCACCCTATTCGCCCGAACTTAACCCGGATGAGCTTGCATGGGCGCATGTCAAATCAAAAATTGCAAAAGCTATTGTGCAAACCAAAGAGGAGCTGCAGGCGCAAGTCAAACGCGCGCTGCACCAGCTGCAAAAGCTACATAAAATCGTCGCTGGCTTTTTCCGCACCGAGTCATGCTTTTATGCCGCTGCATGAGGCTTTGTTAATGATTGGATTAATAAGCCCACAGCTGAGCAGCAAAATCAACAAAATAATCCATTTGCCGGAATTTGCGCGGGCGGGTGCTTGCTTGCTCATGCTCCCAACAGCGCCACCGCGCGGCCCAAAAGCCGTTCCAACGCACCGCGTTCACTCGCAACGACTTGTAAACCCGCTTCGCCCATCTGTGCGCGTGTGGCGCTGTAGCGCAGGATGCGGCAAAGCGCTTGGCCCAGTTCTGCGCCACTGCTGACGCGCACGGCGGCGCCGTCCAAAATCATGCGGTCGGCAATTTCTTCAAAATTATAGGTGTGTGGGCCAACGATCACCGGAATGCCCAGGCCCGCAGGCTCCAACATATTGTGCCCGCCAATATCGCTCAAACTGCCGCCGACAAACGCGACGTCGGCGGCGGCAAAGAAGTTCAGCAGCTCGCCCATGCTGTCCAACACAAAACATTGCGTGCTGCCCTCCGGTGTATGGTTTTCCGAACGCGTCGCGGTGCGAAAGCCGATGCTGCGGCAGTGCGTGCTGACCAACTTGAAGCGTTCCGGGTGGCGCGGTACAAAAATCAATAGCGCGTCGGGAAAACGCCGCAACACCAGCGCATGCGCCTCCAAAACCGCTGATTCTTCGCCCTCATGCGTGCTTGCCGCCACCCAAACCGGGCGATCACCGCCCCAGCCGGCACGCAGATGCACGCCCGCCTCGCGAATACCGGGCGGCAATTTCATATCAAACTTGATATTGCCGACCAATTCCAGCCGCGCCGGTTCCGCGCCTAAGCGCAGAAAACGTTCTGCATCTACTTTGCTTTGCGCCGCAATCCAAGCGGCGGCGCGCACGCAGTGCCCGGCCAACGCTTTTGCCGGGCCATAGCCACGCAAACTGCGCTCGGAAAGCCGAGCATTCGCGATAAGAATGGGAATTTTGCGTGCCGAACAGCTCAAATACAGATTTGGCCAAATCTCGGTTTCCATTACCACCGCGAGTTTGGGCTTGGTGCGATCCAAAAAACGTCGCACCGAGCCGGGCAAGTCATAGGGTAAATACACATGAAACACCCGCTGCCCCAAAACACTTTGCACGCGCGCTGAGCCGGTTGGTGTAATCGTTGTCACCACCATGGGGCGTTCTGGAAAGCGCTTCATCAGCGCCTCAATCAGCGGCACCGAGGCATTGAACTCGCCCACGCTCACCGCATGCACCCAAATTGCATCCTGCATGAAGGGGCACTTGAAAAAGCCAAAACGCTCGCGCCAACGCCAAAAATAGTCGCGGTTGCGCAGGCCGCGAAACGCTAGACGATACAAAATAATCGGCGTCGCCAGATACATCAGCGCGGTATATAAAACGCGCATGAGCCCAATTTTTAGCATGCCCGTAAGCCAATTGCGCTTACGGCACGATGCGG
>JANNYO010000119.1:0-7495 GCA_031410115.1 Rhodanobacteraceae bacterium
GCAGCGTCTATGGATGGCGTTTTTTTCATCGCCCAGACTGCACAAGGCGCAACAGAACTGCGCTTTTACGATCTAAAAACCGCTAAGACCGATTTGGTTGCGGCAGGTGTGGGCAGCATTAATTTGAGCGCAAACAAAAGCACACTGCTCCTTAATATCAACGGTGCATGGGTGGTGGCGCAGGCAAAACCGGCGGCTGACGTCAGCAAACCGCTGGATTTAAGCGCATTGACGTTACGTATAGACCCAGTGGTTGAGTGGCAGCAGATGTATGTGGATGCGTGGCGCGTATTGCGTGAGTGGTTCTACGACCCAGGCATGCACGGTAATGATTGGCTTGCCATTCGGGAAAAGTACCAGCCGCTGCTGCGCAGTGCATCGCAGCGCAGCGATTTGGACTATGTGTTGAGCGAAATTGCCGGTGAAGTGAATTCTGGCCACATCTATGTTGACCGTGGCGACGAGGCGCAGGTTGAGCGCAAAAATGGCGGTTTGTTAGGCGCCGAATTTATCCGCACCGACTTGGGTTACCGGGTCACGAAAATATTCCCCGGGCAAAACTGGAGTGAAGAATTTCGTTCGCCGTTTTTAGATGCCGGGGTCGATATTCGGCTGGGCGATGTGATCACTGCGATCAACGGCACGCCGGTACTTGGTGTGCGCAATTTTTATCAGCTCCTTGAAGGCCAGGGTGGCCGCGCGGTTGAAATTGAGCGGCGGCGCGATGGCGAAAATGTCGGGAAGCGTGTGCAGGTCAAAACCATCGTGGCAGAGACGAGTTTGCGTTACCTCGATTGGATTCAAACGCGTGCTGAGTTAGTTAACAAGCTATCGAACGGACGCATCGGCTATGTGCATCTGCCCAACACCGCCATTGAAGGCAACCGCGAATTGTTCAAACAGTTCCCGAGCCAAATCGATAAAGAAGCGCTGATCATTGATGATCGCTACAACGGCGGCGGCTTTATTCCAGATCGCATTATTGAGATTCTGGCGCGCAAACCGTTGAACTACTGGAAACGCCGGGGATTGGCACCAGAAGCCACACCGCTGCTGAGCCATGACGGCCCAAAAGCCATGTTAATCAATGGCTTAAGCAGCTCCGGTGGCGACGCGCTGCCGTATTATTTTCGCAAACTTGGCTTAGGCCTGTTGATCGGCACGCGCACTTGGGGCGGGCTGATTGGCCTGAGCGGTAACCCTGCGTTGAGCGATGGCGGCACGATGTCAGCATCAACATTTAGGATTTTGAGTACCGACAATAAATGGGTGGTCGAGAATGAGGGCGTGGCGCCCGATATCGAGGTGCTAGACCGACCTGAATTAATCGCAGCCGGTGGCGACCCGAGTATTGAACGTGCAGTTATTGAGCTGTTAAAGACCTTGGATGCGACGCCCAAAACGCCGGTCGTAGCACCACCTGCGCCGACGGATTTCGGCCGGCCCACGCGGTAATCGAGTATGCCGCGCTATGTTTTATTGTTAGGTTCAAACCTAGATGCGCCAGCAGCTTTAGCATGCGCGACTGACCTGATTGCGCGTGGTTACGGCGTGCTGCGTGTAGGGGCAATCTTGCCCTCATCCGATCGGGACATGACATCAGCTGTTGATGCCCGGCCGATCTATTTAAATGGTGCGTTAGAAATCGCCTCACCACTTTCGGCGGCGGCGTTAAAAGTTGAACTGCGCACGATTGAAGCGCAGTGTGGCCGCATCCGACCCATGCCCGCGTCTGGCCTGTGTGCCATGGATATCGATATCGCGCTAATGCATCAAGATGGCGTATGGCAAATCAACGATGCCAAAGCTGTGGCGCCGGACTATGCCCAGAGCGCCTTGGCGCTCTGGTTGGAAACGCCGAGGGATTAAGCGCGCTGACGTAGGGCAGCGATTCGATCCTCGAGCGGTGGATGCGTTGCAAATAGTCGCATTGCCTTATGCCCGGCGATACCCATTGCCTGCACCGACTGCGGCAGGCTGGATTCCCCGCCACCTTTGAGCCGCTCAAGTGCGGCAACCATTTTGTTGGTGCCAGCAAGTGTTGCCGCCCCAGCATCTGCACGGAATTCACGCCGCCTGGAAAACCAGGCCAACACAATAGACGCCAGAACGCCCAGCAGCAGTTGCATCACCATTGAAACGATAAAATAGACGAAGCCCGGGCCGGAATCGTCGTTATCGCGGCGCAGCGCGCTGTCCGCAAGCTGTGCGACGACGCGGGAAATCAACACGACGAAAGTGTTCAACACACCCTGCAACAGCGCCATCGTGACCATATCGCCGTTGGCAATGTGGCTTACTTCGTGCGCCAAAACCGCTTCGATTTCATCGCGCCGCATATTGTTGAGCAGGCCGACGCTGACTGCTACGAGCGCGGAATTTTTGAACGCGCCCGTAGCAAAGGCATTGGACTCAGGTGCCGGAAAAATCGCCACTTGCGGCATGCCGATTCCGGCCGCGTCAGCTTGGCGTTTGACAGTCGCCAATAGCCACGCTTCCACCTCGTTACCCGGCTGATCAATCACTTTCGCACCGGTCGTCCACTTTGCAATCATCTTGCTCGCCAACAGCGACAGTATCGACCCGGTAAAACCGATCACCGCCGAATACATCAGAAGCGGCCCGATACCGCCGGCATAACGATCAATGCCAGTAATGCTTGCCACCAGGGTGAGCATGGCCATTACCGCGATATTGGTGAGTAGAAATAATCCAATGCGCAACATAAAAATTCCTCCAAGTGGGTGCTGTGCTTCGGCCAATATTGCGGCGATGACCGTATTTTTACAGTGACCATCTGCAATTCCGACGCGCCTGTTCAGGGCAGCTTAGCGTTGACGCGCATGCACATCAGTTCCAAATACAGGCGCGAGTGCGCTATTTTCGACAGCTAATCCCATTTAGATAATCACAATGCGAGCGAGACCGATGGCTATTCTAGGCAAAATTATGATCGCACTGGCTGTGTTGATCGCACTTTACATCGCCAGACTGGGCTATTTGGCGCGTACCACCCAGGCCGAGGCTGACTTTGCCGTGGCCGGGCCGCTTCGACCGTGCGACACCGCCAAGCCCAACTGCGTGTGTTCGTTAAATCCTGAGGAAAAATTTGCGATCCCGCCGATTAGCATTGCGGGCCTGATGCTTGGCGACGAAGGCGATATAGACGGCAAGGGCGTGTCGGACGTGGCGCTCAGCGCTCGCCTGATCGCAGCGATTAAGGCCCAGCCAGGTGCGGAAATCAAATTTGTCGGCGGCGATCGGGTTGACGCCAGCTTTCGCACAAAGCTCATGGGCTATATCGACGACGCCAGCTTTGTGATTGACGCGCGCCAGGCGGTAATTCACTTCAAATCACGCTCACGCGTGGGATATTCCGATTTGGGCGTTAATCGCAAACGCATGGAGGCCGTGCGCGACACGTTTGCTGCCAAATGAGGAAGCACCGGACACATATGGATGCACACTCTTATCCGTCCAACTGCCGGATCTAGGCTCAAGCGCAAGTTGCTCAAATACTCACCCGGCGTGGCGGCAAGTTCACTGTTGAAACAAAACGCAAAGGCACGCGCGTCTGGTTAAAGGTTAAAGGCGTAAAGCGCGGCGTTGCTGGTAGCTGGTCTAAAAGAGTGCGTCTCGACGAAAACAAAAAACCCGCCTAACAGCGGGTTTTTTGTTTCCTACAGATCGATAGAACCTAGCGCAGCGCTGGATCCCCGAGCAGCGTGCCGCCCAGAATCACATCTTTTGCATCCGGCTGCGTGCTTAGGATGATCTGCTGTGACTGCATCAGCGCATCGCCAAAACTGCTGTTGCCAAGTCGTGGCAGCAGCGTGTTTGCCAGTGCCAAATCACTTACCGATTCGGTCAGCGCGGTTGAGCCCAATACCAGCGCCGCACCTCTGGGCATCAGCAGCATTTGATGTGCCACCGTCGTCGCTGTCGGTTCGACAAAATACGTGCCCCAGCAGCCCAGTTGTACGGTTGCGAACGACTGATTGACGCTGTTGAACAAGCCGCCGCTGACTAAACTTGCGGTGATCAAGCCTTCGCGGCTCCAGCTCGCTGGCGCGCTGTGGCCAAAATAGCTCAGCAAGCTCGTGCCACTGCTTAGGTTGCTCACGATATCGGCGCGCGCGGTTGCGGCTTGCCCGGTGGCATAGCTGTCCAGGCTCAACTGATTGCTGACCCAGTTTTGACCCAGTAAGTTAGCTAACGGTGCCGACTGCGTGGCATAGCTAATGCCGTTCAAGCTGCGATCGCTGACGAACAGGGCTTTGCTGGTGCTTTGATAGCTCAAGCTCTTGCCCATCAGCGCGTTCAGTTCCGCGTTGGTGCGCACCGGCCAGCGCCCAATCGCAACATCCGCGCTGCCGTTGCCGTCGGTATCGCCATACACCGCGTCGCTTGGGGCAAACGCAATAATCGCGCCGGTGCGGCGGTAGTTGGTCGGTATGAAGCTAACTGAATTGATGCCGAGCACGTTGTGATAGTCGTAAGAATCACCACCAACCAGCAGCACGTGGCTGGTGCCCAGCGTGTTTTTGGCGCGGCGAATCGCTAGTTGGATCGCGGCCGGGTCAATCACGCCGGCGCTGTAGTAGCGATACAGCGCTTGCACGTCCACCACTTTTACGCTGAAGCCCTGCTGCTGCTTGGCGACGACAAACGGACCCAAGCCTGCGATAAAGCTTGGGTGGCTGATGATCAAATAGCTGGCTTTGCCGCCACTGATTGGGTCTTGCACCGCTTCGCTTGCCAGCGGAATCAGGGTGTTGTCGATCGGCATAACGCTTAACTGATCACCGGCCTGCGCGTTGAGTTCAATGCGCAAACTGCCGCTGTTGATGGCATCGGTGGCAAGCACGCTTTGCACGATGACGGTCTGAGCATCGCCAAAAGTTGGATTGACGACGCGCTCCAGCACTGCCACCACCGGCGCGCCGCTCAGGCCGCTGATGACGAAGGTGCTGGCGCTGATTTTTTCGGCATCGCTGCCGCCTTTTTCGCTCGTGGCGGCGGCAGCAGCAGGCGTTGCCGGCAGCGTGACGCGAATGCGATCAGAGCTCGCGACCAGTTTTGCCGTGTAGCCAATCGTGATCGATTCCACGTTGACAATATCAGCGGCGTAACCGGTGGCATTTGGCAACTCAGCGGTGAACACATTCACGTCACTCAACGCGCCCAGCGGCAGATTCAGTCGTTCGTTGCGCGCGGCAAAACCATCAAAGGTAAATTCGCCTAAAAACACGCCATTGAGCTTGAAAATCACGCGGTGATCGGGCGCGGCACCAGAATAATCCAAACCACCCCAGAAGCTGACATCGATCGTTTCATTACCAATCGCAGGCTTGGTATCGTTGGCTTTACCGGCTGCGCGAATCGCCGGATCCAACCGATCTTTCAGGCTGAAATTAAAGCTGCCGACACCGACCGATGCACCGCCACTGCGCAGCGCGCGGAAGCTGTACCACGGATCTTCCAAGGGCGAGCTAAAGCTGTAAGCGGTGTTGGGATTGAGCAGCAAAGTCTGCTTCACAGCGGTCACATCACCCGCCGTTACAGTGCCGGTGGTGCGCGCATCCAGCGTGTTAACGCTCAAGCTGCGACCGGCTTCGATGCGATACACCGCGGTAGTCGTGTAGATGCTGTTCGTGATCGCTTTGGCAAAGAATTCTACTGCGCTGCCGGGGCCAAACGTGGTCGAATTAAAGCGCGCGGCAATGGTTTCACTGCCCCGGCGCACGGCGATATTTTTCGTCGATTCACCGCTCAAGTCCACCCCAGCATCGAGCAGCTGGGCGTAGCTCAAGCGTACCCAGCCGTCCGTGCTGACCCGCACTTCGGCGGCTTTTGCGCTCAACCCGCGCAGCGCGGTTGCACGGCTGGCGCGGAAGTTGGATTGCTCGGCGTTGATCGCCGTCCAGTTCAGCGCCGGCGCTAAACCGATTTCGCCAATCGACTCACCGACTTTGTACGGGCCATAAATTTCAGCCTTACCGTCCACGGAAGACTCTTCAATCCAGATCGCTTCAGCCCCCGGATTGCGCGCGCGCACTGAGTAGGATTGCTCTTTCAAGCTGTCGATGGACTTGGAAGGAACCTGAGCAATCTCGACGCGGGCTTGAACGCCACGACCGATGTCGGCGAGCACTCTAAAGCCTAAAGTGCCGGCTTCGGTGGCGGTGCGGAAGTTGACGAGTAGGTCGGGGCCGGATTCGCTGACGTTGACGTTGGAAAGCGTCACTGGCACGGTTTGGTTTTGCGCGCAGATGTAGGCGGGTTTGACGCCGGGGGAATTATTCACTGGGTCGAGATTGGTGATGGGGCTGGAAGCGTTTCCAGTCGAGCCAACAACCGCAGTGCCGCCATTGAAATTGAGGATTCCGGTTCCTGCACCAGCGGCAATTGGCGAGCGATAAAGATTTCCTGCGCCGCCGCCGCCGCCGCCTGCGGCAGTTCCGGTGCCATCATCCGGTGTGCCCGCCCCGCCGTTCGCGTCAAAGCTGATACTGCCAAAATTGTTCGTCCCCGCAATGCTGCTAAGAACCACCATTGTGCCGCCACCGCCGCCGCCGGATCCCGCCGAATTTTCGTCGGCGGTATTCGTTGCCGCTTGTCCGTTTGCAGCAATGGTTCCTGCACCGCTCAGCTCGCGCGCTCGAATGAAAACGATGCCGCCACCTGCGCCTGCAGCACGCAGCCCGCCGCTATCTTTCGCACCGCAGCCGCCGCCGCCGCCCATCAACAGCCTGGAGGCGTTGTTAACGGCGCCCGGCAAACTGCCGCCGCCATGCGCCTGAAAGCAAGCGCTCGTTGGGTCTGCCGCGCCCTGTCCACCTTCGCTGCGCCCGCCGCCGCCGGCACCGCCGGTTACGGTGTTGACGCCACACTGTTGACCACCACCCCCGGCATTACCGGGTGCACCGCGGGCAAAATCACCATTGGTGTAGCCACCCGCCGTGCCGAGCAGCGCGACGGGCGTTCCAGCATAGCCCTCGCCCTTGGCATTCGCGCTCGCAGTCGTGGTCGACGCATAGAGATCTGTTGCCGTTGAAATCGTGCCGCTCGCAGCGCCACAAACGCCGCCCCGGAAACCATCATTGCTGACATTGATTGGCGTTGCTAAACCGCCTGTTAGGTCTACTGACTGGGTGGCATCCAAAGCGAAAATACCGCCGCTGTCGCCATCCCAAGGAGTGGCGCCAAAACTACAATTCGGATCGGTGAAGCTAACCGTGGTGTGGATGGGTACGCGTACCACTTGAAAAGTAGACCGTTGCGCCGTGGTTGGGCTGTGGGCATAGGCATTGATGGTGCCATTTCCAACTGGAGCGTTCGGGCCTGCGCCCGCGATCTCAATGACGTTTGCTAAGCCCGCACAGACGCCTGTGCCATTGGGTGATTGCACGGCGCTTTGTGCAATCACGTACTCAAATGTGCCTGCGGTTGCAGCAGTGGCACCGCCCGGCGAATTCGCCACGTTATCGCCATA
>JANNYO010000120.1:0-4915 GCA_031410115.1 Rhodanobacteraceae bacterium
CCTTGACCGAGCCTTTGCAGCCCGGCGCTGAGCGCGATTTGCATTTCAGCGTTGAGCTCAAACCCAATGGCTTTCCCAACGCCATGGCGGCAACGCAAATCGTTGCGAACGGCACGTTTGTGAACAGCCGGGTGTTTCCAAGTTTTGGCTATAACAAACGCTTTGAGATTGAAGACCGCTCGGACCGCCGCAAGCGCAAACTGCCGGAGCCCGAGCGCATGCCGAAACTGGAAAACACCGCCGCGCGTGACCATACCTATTTGGGTGATGATGCCGATTGGATCGCATTTAAAACCACAATTTGCACCGCACCCGATCAAATTGCATTGGCACCAGGGTATTTAAAAAGCGACGTGATGCGCGACGGGCGGCGCTGCTTTAGCTATGCGATGGATCGCCCAATGCTGAACTTTTACGCCTACTTGTCGGCGCGTTGGCAAGTCAAGAAAGCGCAGTACAAAGGCGTTGCGTTGGAAGTTTATTTTGATCCAAAGCACCCGTACAACGTTGAACGCATGATTGACTCGATGCAAAAATCCTTAAGTTATTACGAGGCAAATTTTTCGCCTTATCAACATCAGCAGGCGCGCATTATTGAGTTTCCTGGCTACGCCAGTTTTGCGCAGGCGTTTGCTAACACCATTCCGTATTCTGAAAACATTGGATTTATTGCCGACGTGCGCGACCCGGATGCGATTGACTATGTGTTTTACGTCACCGCACACGAAATCGCGCATCAGTGGTGGGCGCATCAGGTCATCGGTGCGGACGTGCAGGGTGCGACGATGTTGTCGGAATCATTGGCGCAATATTCCGCACTTATGGTGATGGAAAAACAGTATGGCAAAGGCAAAATGCGGAAATTCTTAAAGTACGAGTTGGATCGCTATTTGTCCGAGCGCGGCGGCGAGATCCTTGAAGAACAGCCGCTCTATAGAAATGAAAATCAGGCCTACATCCACTATCGCAAAGGCTCGCTCGCGTTCTATCGCTTGCGTGAAGACATGGGCGAGGCCGCATTAAATCGCGCGCTGGCAAAATTTATTGCGGCAAAAGCGTATCAAACCGCGCCCTACACGACTTCAGTCGAATTGATTGCATTCCTGCGCGCCGAGGCGCCACAGCAAACGCAGCAGCTGATCACGGATTTGTTTGAAAAAGTAAGCTTTTACGACAACCGTGTGGAAGCCGCGACCGCGGTCAAACAGGCGGACGGCAAATATTTAGTGACGATTAAAACCCACGCGGAAAAACGCTATGCCGATGGCACCGGCAAAGAAGTTTCCGCACCGATGCAAGATTTTATTGAAGTGGGCGTCTACGCCGGAAGCGGTAAAAACCAGCGCGCGCTGTATCTAAAGCGTAAGCGCATCACCAGCGCAAACCCCGAATTCAAAGTGCTGGTCGATGAACTACCTACTGAAGCTGGCTTTGATCCCGATAACAAGTTGATTGATCGCGTCAGTGCGGATAATCGCAAGTCGTTAAGTTTGCAGCGGTGATACTCTATGGCGTCTTTTCTCAGTAGGCTTTGATATGAACCGCAAGTTCTTCTATGCACTCCTTTCACTGGCTGTGGCGAATCCGGCGCATGCGCTTTGGCAGCTGCACAGCACACTTGCGCGCGGGCAAGTACAGCGCCTGTCGCCGGCTGCGACTTCAGCAGTGCTGATTACCCTAACTAACGCGCAGCAATTAGCGACCGACGAATTCATCGACGTGCCGCTGCCGGGTGCGAAGAGTCTGCGTTTACAGCGTGCGCGGATTGAGCGACACGCCGAGCGCAGCGGGCTTGCAAGCTCAATTGCCTGGTTTGGTCGAGTGTTTGGTGAGGCGGAATCAACGGTCGTTTTGACGCACACCGGTGCTTTGAATTCCGGTGAGCTGGCGGGCTACATCAATAGTAAAGCCGGGGTGTTCGAGATCTCGCCGAGTGCCGATGGACTGGTTTTAATGCAGCTTGATGACACACGTTTTCCAAGCTGTGGCGGTGCTGTTCCAGCAATTGATGCACCCGCCGTGTCGCTATCGCGAGACCCCGAAGCGCGAGTCTCGCAGGAAAGCGACATCGCAAAAAGTGCCCATGAAACCCCTGCAGATCTAGCGGGTGAAATCGATATGTTGGTGGTATTTCGCCCAGGTTCCGTCACGCAGCTGGGCGGTCAAGCGGCGGCCCAGACTTTTGCGCAAAGCGCGGTAAACGTTAGCAATCAGTCTTTTGTCAATTCACAAATGAGCGCGCGCTTTCGCCTCGCAGGCGTGCGCTTTACCGCTGAAGTTGATGCGGGCACCGCTTCAGCCGAACTCGACTGGGTTAGCGCAAATGCGCAAGTGGCCACGTGGCGCAACGATGTTAACGCCGATTTGGTGTCGGTGATCGCGGAGTTTTCTGATGCCTGCGGCGTCGGCTATCTGATGAATCAGCTCGGCACCGGCTTTGCCGGCAGTGCGTTTCAGGCCACGGCGCGATCGTGTGCGGTTGGCAACCTGAGCTATCCGCATGAGCACGGCCACAATATGGGTCTGATGCATGATCCGGGCAATGGCGGGAATAGCCTGTTCGCCTATGGTTTTGGTCATTTCGTAAACGGCAGCTATCGCACCGTTATGAGCTATTCAAACAACTGCACTTCTGGTTGCCCGCGCGTGGCGTATTTTTCCAACCCGAACGTAAGCTTTAATGGTGCGCCAACCGGCATTGCCGACCAGCGCGACAACGCGCGTGCGGGCAACATAACCGCACCCGATGTGGCAAATTTCCGAGTCGCGAACACCAACACCATTTTTCTGAACGGCTTTGAATGATGCTGTTTTTCCGGCTTCGCCTCAGGAGTCTCGCCGGAAGGCGACACGGCAAAAGAGTCTCGCCGGAAGGCGACACGGCAAAAGAGTCTCGCCGGAAGGCGACACCGGTATCGTGAATGGCATATCCGCCAATATATGGACTCACGACGAGCTGGGTCGTGAGCATGTAAATTGGCACTTGAGGTGCGCCGGAGGTGACAATGAACTATTTTGATTTATTCGATCAGCCAATCAGCCATCCCGGCGTGCAGCAGTTGATTCAACAATATCAGCTGGTCGATGAATTCAAAAATATCCAGGCTGAGGTGGAGTCACGGCTTGCGCTTGAAATTCCTAACTACGTCAGCAAGCGCGCGCACTTGGAGCATCATCAATCGCGGTTCTCCTGCATTGTTGATGAATTATCTGCCGTGTCCGCAAGCGGAGACTTATCTGCCGTGTCCGCAAGCGGAGACTTATCTGCCGTGTCCGCAAGCGGAGACTTCCGAGCGGGCAGCGAGAAATTAGATACATATATCGGGTTAGTAATTGGCTTATCCGCCAGTAAATGGACGCACGACCAGCTGGGTCCAGAACATGTTAAGCGGGTTGATTTGCTGCAGTTTTGGCATAATTTTACCGGTGTATTTCCGGCCGGCTTTGATCCAAAAATTCGCTATCCCGGCGTCAAGCTAGGCGTTTTGATTTCAAAAGGGAAAGAGTATTTTGGTGGATATAGCGCTAATTTTTTGCTGGGCAATTTTGAGGTTTCTTCGTGCTACGCAGCGGACTACAGTTTTGCCGGTCTAACGATTAAAAAGATAGCGCCAGGGACGCTGCTAAAAATGCAGTTTGATGCTTCGTTAAAGCAGCAAAATACGAATATCGATAAGAATTTTTGCGACAAAATACCGGCATTGTTAGCAACAAGTCCTGTGATTGCATGGCAGTTAAGGTGCGCCAGCGGTGATGATTGTTTCACTGACGCAGGTTTGGCGGCTGCCGGCCAAATTATTCATTGCTATCTCGATTTGGTTGATAAGGCTGCAAAAAAAACCAGTGCCACCCAAGTCATGTCAGCAGTACGGCAAGTCGTCAAAGGTTTTAACAAACTCAATAAATTGAAAACCAGTCGCAATATGATCGAAACCAACGAACGTGAAGATTTAGTGCCGTTTATCGTCGCAGTGGCAAAGGCCGCCGGTATGCAAATACCTGAGGGTTTCGACATTACCCTGGCATGGCGCGATTGGTGATAGGAATTTCCTGATTAGTGCTGCTGAACTGTAAGCCTCCGCCCCTCCACACCCCAAATCACCCAGCGAATCTGCTAGCCGTCCCGGCCACCACAAAACTGTGTGGCAAAAGCGCATCAATATTTTTATCTTTGTGTGTCGGCAGTCTGGTCAGCATGTCTTTGAGATAGCTCAGTGGCTCGACGCTATTGGCTTTTGCCGTCGCCACCAAACTCATCATCGCCGCCGCCCGCTGCCCCGCTAATTCAGAGCCTGCAAACCGCCAATTTTTACGCCCCAGCGCGATCGGGCGCACGGCATTTTCGACTGGGTTGTTGTCAATCGGAAAGCGCCCATCTTCCAAATACCGCAGATACGATGCCTTTCTGCGCAGCAAATAATTCACCGCATTGGCTGCCGGAATTGCCGCTCATCTTTATTCGTAGCGCAATAAGCCAGGCAAAAAGCGCGTCAATTTTGGGGCTGACAAAGCTTAGCTGTGATTGGTGTTGAGCAACGACGCGGAATTGAAGGCTTTTGGGGTGCGCGTCGCTTGGTGATTAAGGCCTAAGGTCCGCCTCGAACGGCTCCTTCTCCCCACTATCAAGTTTGTTCGGAGCCTAATCGAACTATGGGGAGAAGGTTGGGATGAGGGGTAAGAATCCGGCGTTTCGGCCCTCAAAATTGACGCTGCACTAAGGCTAAAAAATCGAAACCAGCCTCAATCGGCTCCTTCACCCCACCGACAAATTGATTCGAAGCGAGTTGCTGAGACGCTTCAGCTTATCGGCAAGTTGATTAGCTCGCAATTATATTCTACCCCCTCATCCCAACCTTCTCCCCATAGTTCGATTAGGCTCCGAACAAACTTGATAGTGGGGAGAAGGAGCCGTTCG
>JANNYO010000121.1:0-13540 GCA_031410115.1 Rhodanobacteraceae bacterium
CACTTGGAATAGCCGCAGTTCAAGCAGGTCGAGCAGCCATCCATCAGCACCAACGCCTTGGTTGAGCATTTATGGCAAATCGTGGCGCTGGCGGGGAAACTTTCCGCGTTAGCTGAAGAATCTGACTTTGCGGTTTTAGCATCGCGCGCATCGGCTTCGGCACGCTTTTTTGCGATCAGTGCGCGCATCTCAGGGCTGAGATCAGTTTTGATCATACCGATACGCTTCATGTGATCTTCAATCACCACGCCCAGCTCCGCCACTACCGACGGCATATACACGCCGCCGGCTTTGTAATAACCGCCGCGTGGATCGAAAACGGCTTTGAGTTCTTCCACCAAAAACGTCACGTCGCCGCCTTTGCGAAACACCGCGCTCATAATTCGCGTCAGCGCTACCGCCCACTGAAAATGCTCCATATTTTTGCTGTTAATGAACACTTCAAAGGGCCGATGCTGTTCGTGCGGCGTGCCCTCGTTCAAGATTATGTCGTTGATCGTGACGTACAGCGCATGCTCAAAAAGCGGGCTTTTGATTTTATATGTCGAGCCTTCTAAGCACTCTGGGCGCTCCAATCGCTCGTGCATTTGGATCACTTCAGCCATAGGCAACGCGTCTGATTGCGGCTCAGCAGGCACTGCTTTTAGCGCCGCAATACCCGGTTTTTCATCTGGGCGAACGACGGAATAGCCTTTGATTTTCTTTGATATTTTAACGGCCATAATGAATTCCTTGATTGACTAACTGTAAGTCCAACTCCGGCGTAAGCGACACGGCAGACAAGCTGTGAGCACTAGCGCGTACTGACAGCGCGCAGCTCTTTGCCAAATTGATACATCGCCGGCAGGCTCAGGCTGTCGCTTAATTTGGAGAGTTCGACCAAATGATTCAGCTGGATTGGCGCACCGGCGGCCTCCATGAGCACCAAATGATCCAGCTTATAAAGTTTGCCCAGCTCCACCAACACCGGCAGCAGGGCCTCACGGTTATAAGTTTTACCGGCGAAGATAAATTGATCAAGGCCAGTTGCGATCAAGTCGGCGCGGACTTTCGTGCCTGCGGCGGGTGCAAGCTTGCCGCCGACTGCCGCCATCGCAGCGGACTCGGCCTGGCGCCGCGCCGATTCGGTTTCAGCGCGCTGCGCCGCACCATCGCCGGACGACTGCGCGGTCGCACTCGGCAACACGCCACCCGAGGCGCGCACCTGCGCCTCCAATTGCGCATCTGCTTTAGGCGCATATTTTTCGTTGAGCGCACGTATTTCGGCTTCGTGTTCGGCCTGCGTCCGCGGACTCATAATCGTTTCCGCACGCGCAGCATGTGCGTAAACCAAAAAACTCAACAGCACCAAACCAAGCTTACTCATTGATCGAACCTCGAATTGTGGGCATATCAAAATTTGCCGTAATAGCCTTCTTTGAGCGCATCGAACAAGTTCGCGGCGGTATGCATTTCGCCGTCATATTCGATTTGCTCATTGCCTTTGACTTCTACAATTGAGCCATCTTCAAGCTCAAAGCGATAGGTCGTATTCTCCAAATCCTGCTCTTTCACCAGCACGCCCTGGAACGCGGCGGGGTTGAAGCGGAAGGTGGTGCAGCCTTTCAAACCCTGCTTATGGGCGTATAGATAGATGTCTTTAAAATCTTCATACGCATAGTCGGTCGGCACGTTTGCGGTTTTGCTGATTGAACTATCGATCCATTTTTGTGACGCCGCTTGAATATCGACGTGCGCTTTCGGGCTGATATCGTCGGCTGCGACAAAATACTCTGGCAGGCGCTCATCGGTCTTTTCGCTATAGGGCATTGCCTTGGCATTGATGAGTTCGCGATAGGCCAATAGCTCAAAGGAATAGACCTCGACTTTCTCTTTGCTCTTTTTACCCTCGCGAATGATGTTGCGCGAATAGTGGTGCGCGAAGCTAGGCTCAATACCATTGCTGGCGTTATTGCCGATCGACAAACTAATCGTACCGGTCGGTGCAATCGAGCTGTGGTGGGTAAAACGCCCGCCTACCGTGGCTAATTTATCGACCAACTCCGGCGCCACTTCGGCAATGCGCTGCATGTAGCGGCTGTAGCGCGCGTGCAGCACTTTGCCTTTGACGATGTCGCCCAACTTGATGCCGTCGCGCACCATTTCTGGCCGCTTGCGCAGCATTTCACCGGTCACGGTAAAGTCTTCTTCCATAATCGGCGCGGGGCCTTTTTCTTGCGCCAAACTTGCCGCAACCTCCCAACCTGCAACCGCCATTTCGCGGCTGACACTTTCGGTAAATTCCAGCGATTCTGGCGACCCGTAGCGCATCTTGAGCATTGTCAAAGTCGAGCCCAAGCCCAGAAAGCCCATGCCATGGCGGCGTTTTCGGGTGATCTCATCGCGCTGCTGCGGCAACGGCAAACCGTTGACCTCAACCACATTGTCGAGCAAACGGGTAAATACGCGCACGACTTCGCGGTATTGTTCCCAATCAAACTCGGCCTGTGCGGTGAAGGCATTACGCACGAACTTAGTCAAGTTCACCGAGCCCAAAAGGCAAGAGCCATAAGGCGGCAAAGGCTGCTCGCCGCATGGATTGGTGGCGCGGATCGCTTCGCACCACCAGTTATTATTCATCTCGTTGACGCGGTCAATCAAGATGAAACCGGGCTCTGCGAAATCATAGGTCGAGGTCATAATCATGTCCCACAGCCCGCGCGCTTTCACTTTGCCATACACCCGGCAAGCCACCAAACCATCGTCACGCGTGACGTAACCGCTGTGCTGCGGCCATTCGCGCCACAGCACTTGGGCGCGGTCATCTAGATTTAAATCTGCGCTTTCTTTTAGATTGATGGGAAACACCAGCGGCCAATCGGTGTCCAACTCGACCGCTTGAATAAAGTCATCGGTAATTAGCAGGCTCAAATTGAATTGGCGCAGGCGCCCATCTTCGCGCTTGGCTTTGACGAACTCTTTGACGTCTGGATGGCTGACATCGAACGTGCCCATCTGCGCACCACGCCGGCCACCGGCGGAGCTAACGGTGAAGCACATTTTGTCGTAAATATCCATGAAGCTTAGCGGCCCAGATGTGTGTGCGCCGGCGCCCGAAACGTAAGCGCCGCGTGGGCGCAGGGTCGAGAATTCATAGCCGATGCCGCAGCCTGCTTTCAGTGTCAAACCCGCCTCATGCACTTTCTCTAAAATGTCGTCCATTGAATCAACAATGGTGCCGCTGACGGTGCAATTAATCGTACTCGTGGCGGGCTTGTGCGCCAACGCGCCCGCATTCGAGGTCACCCGTCCAGCGGGAATCGCGCCATGGCGCAACGCCCAGGAAAAACGTTCTTGCCAGTGCTTTTGTTTTTCGGGTGTGCTTTCCACTTCTGATAGTGCTTTTGCGACGCGTTTGAAGGTGTCATCGATGTTGTGGTCAACTGCGTCACCGTTTTTTGCTTTCAGGCGATATTTTTTGTCCCAAATATCAAACGAGGCAGGCTGAAGCGGAATTTCATGCACGAAGGGCAGCAAATCAGGAACTAATTCTAAGCGGGCGGTATTCATTTGCTGGGGTTCCTCCCGGGAACGGTTGCGCAACTTTTTAATTGATTTGTATTTATTTGTGTTCATTTGTTTTGCCTGAGCAAAACCATTGAGGTCAGTAAGATCAGAAAACCACTTGACGATGAAGCGCTTAGACGCACTCCTTAAAGAAACGCATGAAGTACTACATTTAGGCGATAACACCGCCGCCCAACACAACATCTAGGGTTTTCAGTATTCTGAGCCCGCAAATTCTGGGGGTCAAGGCCTTGACTTTTAGCGGTGATGCGCGAACCCAGTTAAATCCAGCATCACGCCAAAAAATATTTTTTGCGCTCTTGTTCATTAATCTTGCGGATTGGCGCTAATCCACAGTGGAACGTTTGTCGCCCCGCGTAGGCGGGGAACCCGGGACTACTCGGCACACTAGCCCAGTGCGAACATTATGGATTCTAGATTCGCGGAAGCGGCGAAAGGAAAGTCACTGAGGAATGACCCTAATCAGGTTATTATCGAATGATAATTATGTTATAAAGTAACGTCTACCAAGACCTATCGAGACGACATGAGCGCCGTCGCAATTCACGATCTTCAATTTTGCTACCGAGGCACGCAGCAGCCGGTTCTGGCGATCCAAAATTTCACGCTAGCGCGCGGCGAAAAATTGTTCCTCAAAGGCGCAAGCGGCAGCGGTAAAAGCACATTGCTGCAGCTTATTGCGGGCGTGCTTAAACCCAGCCTGGGCGACATTGAGGTGCTGGGCGCACCAATCAGCACACTGAGCACCGGTGCGCGCGATCAGTTTCGCGCGGATCACCTAGGCTTTGTTTTTCAGCTTTTCAATTTACTTGGCTTTCTAAATTTGGTTGATAACGTCGTGCTGCCGTGCCGTTTTTCTAAACTGCGGGCAAACAACGCACGCATGTCGGGCGGCACGCTGGAAACTGCCGCAATGACGTTACTGGAAGCGCTGGGCTTACCAAAATCTGCAATCACGCGTCCAGTTAGCCAACTCAGCGTTGGTCAACAGCAGCGCGTGGCGCTTGCACGCGCGCTGATTGGCACCCCGGAACTCGTGATCTGCGACGAACCGACCAGCGCGATCGACGTGGCGCACCGTGAACGCTTTATGCAGCTGCTATTGGCGCAAGTGGCGCAGTCGGGTGCGGCACTGTTGTTCGTCAGCCACGACCCGGCGCTGGAGCGCTATTTTGACCGTAGCGTGCATTTGGAGGCGATCAATCAAGCGGCGCAATCGGGGATCAAATCGTGAACCTGCTGACACTGGCGATTAAAAGCTTAAGAAACCGCTGGTTCACGGCGCTTCTATGCGTGTTTACGATCAGCGCGAGCACCACACTATTGCTCGGTGTTGAACACATTCGCGCCAGCACACGCGCAAGCTTTCAAAGCACGGTAAGCGGCACTGATTTGATTGTCGGCGCCCGCACGGGTGCGGTGCCGTTGCTGCTATACACGGTTTTTCATGTCGGCGAAGCGACCAACAACGTGAGCTGGGACAGCTATCAGCGCTACGCAAATTTGCCCAGTGTGAGCTGGACGATTCCAATATCACTGGGCGATTCTTATCAGGGCTATCGCGTGGTCGGCACCACGGACGCGATGTTTTTACACTATCGTTTTGGCGCAAAACGCACGCTGGAATTTGTTGAAGGACAGGCATTTGACAACACCGAAAGCAATGCCGTGGTCGGCTCAGCGGTGGCAACAAAACTCAAGCTTTCGCTTGGTGCAAAGCTTGCAGTTTCGCACGGCTTGGGCAATGTCGGGTTTATCAAACACCAACACGCGCAGCAAACGTTGGTCGGAATTTTGGCACCGACCGGCACGCCAATTGACCAGTCCGTGTTCGTCAATTTAGCCGCTATTGAACACATGCACGAAGGCTTCGATGGCAGCGCGCGTGCCACCGCGATGCCCAATCCGGATGAGAGCGCAAACGCCACGCCGAAGGCGATCACTGCATTTTTTGTTGGCCTAAAAGTACGCCCGATGGCGTTAGGTTTACAGCGAAAAATCAACGATGACCCAGCCGAACCGCTGCTTGCAATACTCCCTACTGCCACCCTACAGCAACTCTGGCAGCTCGTCGCGGTTGCCGAGCAAAGCTTGAGTCTAGTCACCATCGCGGTGGTCGCGACTGGGCTGCTGGGAATGCTGATGGCAATCTGGGCGACGTTGGAGCAGCGCCGTCGCGAGATGGCAATTTTGCGCTCGGTAGGCGCGCGCGGGCACCAAATTTTCTCGCTGCTGGTGCTGGAAAGCATGACGCTGACTCTCGCTGGATTGGCACTTGGCGCAGCGCTGGTCACGATATTGCTAACACTGTTCGCGCCGCTGCTTGCCAGCCAATATGGACTATTTTTAAGCGCCAACTGGCTCAGCACCCGCACGGCGTTGGGGTTGGGCTTGATATTTGTTGCGAGCATGGTTCTGGCACTGCTGCCAGCAGCAGCAGCTTACAACCGAGCGCTGGCGGATGGTTTGTCGGTAAAGTTGTAAATGCTTCAATATTCTGCGCGCGATGAAAAAATTATGGTCGCTTTAGCCAACCAACGAGGCTGGATTCGCCCGAGTCTCGCCGGAAGGCGACACGGCAATACGAGTCTCGCCGGAAGGCGACACGGCAATATGAGTCTCGCCGGAAGGCGACACGGCAAATGCTTCCCCCTTTAACCAAGCGCGCGTTGACACTCCAAATTTCTGCATGTGCGCGCGCGACAGCGCGGCGGCATCGCTATAGCCAAGCGCTTGGGCAACGCGGCGTAATGGTATGCCTCGCCGCAGGTCCAGCCGCGCCAAACTTAAACGCCAATAGCTCAGATATTCCGCCGGGGTGGTGTCAAGCTCACGTTTGAAGCTGCTGGCAAACGCACTGCGCGACATGCCAGCGACTTGCGCCAAGCGTTCTAGCGGCCAGGGTTGCGCTGGGTTTTCATGCACCGCAGTCAGCGCTTTTGCGAGCTTAGGGTGCGCCAATCCGACCAGCAACCCGGCAGGCACGTCACTTCGCCCTGGGTGATCAAGCAGCCAGCGCAGCAATTGCAGCAGGATGATCTCAAACACGCGATTGACCAGCAGTTGATGCCCGCAGCGCACCGAGTTGGATTCTGTTGACAGCAAATCCAGCGCTTGGTGTAAGCCGGCCACCTCAGCAATTGGCAAAATCAGCAGTTTCGGCAGCGCACGCACCAGCGGGTGATGATCACCGCCATCGAAATCCAAGGTTGCGCAGTTGAATTCGCTGCCTATGTTTAAGTCGCTCTGAAACTGATGGAAAATCGGCTGCGGGTACAGCAACACGCTCGGCTGATCGATCGCGATGCGCCGCTGCATGCCACTGTTCGCCGCATGCGAAATGTTGGTGGTGCCACTGCGCATAATGTGCAAAAACGCGCGGCCGGGCTTCGCGTCAAAGCGCGTCACACCGCACAGGGGGCCGGAATGAAACAAGCTGGCGCGCACTCGAAAACGTTCGAGTAAGGCGGCCAGGCGATCAAAGTGGTCTATTTCTACGCGTGCCGCTCGGTGTTCCGTCATATTCTGGACGATATGTCGTGATTGTTGGACGAATCATATCAAATAGTACAGCTATCACGCGCAAAATTCGTCCACTGACTGCAATCGCAGCAGCCCACAATTTCAATAAGGAAGCACCATGTCACGTGTCCCACTGATTCAACTTGAACAAGCCGCACCGGAAATCGCTGCGCAATATCACGCGATTGAAAAAGGCCTAGGCGCGATCCCGAATATGTTCAAAGCAGTTGCCAACTCAAACGCTGCGCTTAAAAGTATGTGGGGCGCATTTGGCGCGCTTGGCGGTGGCAAGCTGGGCGCTAAACTCGGCGAGCAAATTGCGGTTGCCGTTGCCAATCGCAACGGTTGCGACTATTGCCTGGCAGCGCATCACTTTTTAGGTAAGGGCGCTGGGCTAACCGACGCACAGCTCAGTCGCGCCCAGGTGGGCGAGAGTGCCGATGCAAAAACCGCAGGTGCGCTAGCCTTCGCGCTCAAACTGGTACACAACCGAGGGCAGGTCAGCGCAGCAGATGTCGAGCAACTGCGCGCGGCTGGTTTCAGCGATGAGTTAATTGTTGAAATCGTCGCCCACGTGGCACTTAATTTGTTTACTAACTACATCAATATTGCGTTTGACGTGCCGCTGGATTTTCCAAAGATCGCAGTGCAGCCGCTGAGCTGATTACTCAAAGCCAGTCGCCATCAGCGCATCACTTTGCACGATTGCGATATTGGTTAACAGCTTGTTAAAACCGGTGCTGGGTTCCCACGTGCCGGTATTGGCGAATCGAATCGCATACGCAGGGCGGGAGTACAAGGCGGGCATTGGGTCGGGCAGCGCGAGCAACAGCTCGTAGTTGCCTGGGCTCAAGTCGCCGGGTAGCGCCAAATTTAGGTTGAGATCGGTGATGCCGCCATTGTCATCCGGGCCAAAGCGCCGTGGTTCGGCGGGGATGGCAATGCGCCGAATCGCGCCGCCCGCCGCCCGCAAAATGAGCTCAAGCCCGCGCGGATTGTAGGGCGCAGCAAAACCGATATTTTGCAGCCGCAACATGCCTTGGAACTGCCCACCAACGACCGCGCTGCTGGGTAAATTTGAGCTGCGCAGCACCAAACGATAGCCCAAACGGCGGCGCACAGAATCAAAGCAACCCTGTGTGCGCCAGTTTTGCAGCACATCCGGGTGGTAGGTGAAATTCAGTGCTGACCAATGCAGCAAAGCCATCTCAGCAACCGCACTGGTGCAGTCACTGCGCGGCGGATTCAGCGCGCAGGTTTCGCCGCTGACTGGCACATAGCGCGCATCTGCCGCGATAAACGCCCGCTGCTCGGCAATTGCTGTGGGCTCCTCCGGCACATAGGTGCCAGCATCCCCAGCACTTGCGAGAAAGCAATCGTTCAAGTGCCCCGTGCGGGAAAAGCCGCTGCCATTAAATGCCTCGGCTGAGGTGATCGCCGCCTGGCGCTGAAAAATATCGCGCTTGTAACCGGGCGTGCGCACAATCACCGCGCGTGATGTTGGCAGTGCCTCATGCAATGCTGCCAGTACTGCGGTCATCGTGGCGGTGTTGTCATTGCCGTTGCTTGAGGTGTGCCATTCGCCCCAACGGCCAATAAAGCCTGCGTCCAGATGGCTAATCACGTCGGCATTGGTTTGCAGCAGCGGCCGCAGTTGCGCGATGTGCGCCAAGATGCGGCTCAGCGGCGCGTCGTTATTCGGCGGCGCTTCGTTAAAGGTGTAGGCAAAACGCACATTGAGCTTCAGACCGGTGGCGCGCGCGTAGACAAAATCGGCAGCGATATGATCCAAAAAGCTCTGCGAAATAGCCGAATCTCGAAAGCTCAACATATTGTAAGTGCGCCGCACCACGGTCATATTTTCGCTGGCGAAAAAGCTGGCACTGTAGTTACTCAAGGCGTCCGGCATATTGCTGCGCGATTCCAGCTGATAGTAGAAGCCGCGCTCCGGGTTGGCGAAATCGCTGGTGTCTTCGGTGTAGGTCACCTGCATGGCATTGGCAACAGTTGCGATCGCTATCAGCGAGAACAAAGCTAAGTTAAAAAATTTTCGCACAACAATCCCGTTGCAAAATCATGATGATCAGACTTTATCCCCGTAACGGCGGTCTTTTTGTCAACGTCATCTCAAACTCAATCGGCACACCGGCGCGGCGCGCGCTGATTTTGACTTGCGTTCCCGGCGGTGCCGCTGCCTCAAGGCCGTTCAGTTGGCTCGCGCTATTGATCACGGTGCCGTTGAAACGCTCGATCACATCATTGGGCAGCATGCCCGCCGTCAGGCTCGGTGCGTTCTGATACAAATCAAGTACGAGCACGGCGCGAATCGGTACGCCGTTTGCGCCAATCACGCCGCGTTCGGTGTAAAGCGCACCCATCCAGCCACGAATGACTTCGCCGTCCGTCAAAATCGCGTCCAACACGCTGTGCACAACGTCGGCGGGAATCGCAAAGCTGATGCCTGGCACAGCGATGCCGGCATCCACTCGGTCCAGCGCTGCGGTGTTAATGCCGACCAATTCGCCTGCCACATTGACCAGCGCGCCGCCGGAATTACCGACGTTAATTGCGGCGTCCGTTTGAATAAATGTACTCAAGTTGCGATCTGGTCGCTCCAGCGCACTGACGATGCCGCTGGTCACGGTTTGGCTGTAGCCATAAGGATTGCCGATTGCCAAAACAATATCGCCGACGCGCAAAGCGCCGGGTTTCGCGAATTGCGCCGCTGGCAAATGGTCTAAATCAACCTTTAACACGGCAAGATCGCTTTCCGAATCGCGTCCAACGACGCTGGCGCGGGTGATGCGACCGTCCCACAGCACCGCGCGAATGTTGTCAAATCCGGCGATCACGTGGTCGTTGGTGATCATGGTGCCGTCGCTGCTGACGAGTACTGCGGAACCCAAATTTTGCTCCAGCCGCTGACGCGCCGGCCCGACTGGTGATACGCCGAGAAAGCGCCGCAAGCTGGGGTCTTGCACGCTGCCCAACGCCTGCTCCGTCACGATTTTATCGGCAAAAATGCTGACCACGGTGGGGCTGGCGGTAGCGACTGCATTGGCGTAACCCTCGTTGTTCGCAACCGCCACTTTAGCCGGTTGCAGCTTGCCGATGACAAATGCCAGCGCCAGTCCTGCCAATACGCAGGTCTGTAAAAAGTTCACATTGAGCCAACGCGTCGGAGCCGACACTCTCTTTCCGGGTTCTAGCATGACGATCCGCCTACGAATGTTTAAAAGTGACCAGGAATTGATTGTCTGGTTCCTAGACGTTCCTGTAAACTGAATGCTTAACGGAATGCGGGTACGTTCAGCGGTGCCGAAGGGCCGAACACTCAGGGTCAGGCACTGCTGACACGTCGCAGATTCAAAATTTTCTTAATATCTAGAGGTTTAACCATGGCAGAGCAGACAGACTTAGGTCGGCGACGCTTTTTGACCGCGACCTGTGCAGTGGTCGGTGGTAGCGGCATTGCCACAGCGGCAATCCCGTTTTTAAGCGCATTTAAACCCAGTGCCAAGGCGCTTTCATCGGGCGCACCGACACTTTCTGACATCAGTAAACTCACCGAGGGTGCGCAGCTGATCGAAGTGTGGCGCAAACAGCCAGTTTGGATTATTCGGCGCAGCAAAGAAATTTTAGCGTTGCTCGAAGGACAAAACGGCAGACTTAAAGATGCCAACAGCGGTGTGTTAGAACAGCAGCCGAAATACGCAAACAACATCAATCGCTCGATCCGGCCGGAAATTCTGGTGCTTTTGGGCGTTTGTACGCACTTGGGGTGTTCGCCTAAATACCACCCAGAGCTGAAAGCTGAGGCGTGGGATTCGGAATGGAAAGGCGGATTCTTCTGCCCATGCCATGGTTCTCGGTTTGACATGGCCGGCCGGGTGTACAACGGCTCGCCTGCGCCAACGAATTTAGAAGTGCCACCGCATCGTTTCGTTGATGATGTCACCATTATTATTGGCGAAGATCAGGAGAAGGCATAAATGGCGCGCGCAACCGCTTCACAGGCAACAGGCGTAGTAGGCTGGCTCGATCAGCGTATGCCGGTTGTCGACTTTTGGAACAAACACATCGGCCAGTATTACGCGCCGAAGAATTTCAATCTTTGGTATTACTTTGGCTCGCTAGCAATGTTGGTGCTCGCGAATCAGATTATCACCGGTATTTTTTTAACCATGCACTATGTGCCGTCTGAAGAAGGCGCGTTTGCTTCGGTTGAATATATCATGCGGGATGTGCCGTTTGGTTGGTTGATACGCTATATGCACTCAACTGGTGCATCATTTTTCTTTATTGTTATTTACCTTCATATGTTTCGCGGCTTGATGTATGGGTCATATAAAAAGCCACGTGAATTGCTTTGGCTTTTGGGCGTCGTGATATTCCTGCTGTTGATGGCCGAAGCTTTTTTAGGTTATGTGCTGCCATGGGGCCAGATGAGTTTCTGGGGTGCCAAGGTGATTGTGAGCCTGTTTGGCGCCGTGCCATACATCGGCGGTGATTTGGTGCAATGGATTCAGGGCGACTACCTACCATCTGGTGCGACGATCAATCGCTTCTTCGCGCTGCACGTGATTGCAATGCCGCTCGCTATTTTGGGCCTCGTGGTGCTGCACCTGGGTGCGTTGCATGAGGTCGGTTCGAATAATCCGGACGGGGTTGAGATTAAGAAGCTTAAAAACGAAGCTGGGAAACCTCTGGATGGCATTCCGTTTCACCCGTATTACACGGTGAAAGACATGTTCGGTGCTGGATTTTTCTTGATCATATTTGCCAGCGTGATCTTTTTTAATCCAACCTTCGGCGGTTTATTTTTAGAGCATGATAACTTTATCCAAGCAAACGCTTTAGTGACACCAGCGCACATCAAGCCAGTTTGGTACTTTACGCCGTTTTATGCGATTTTACGCTCAGTTCCCGATAAATTGTTCGGGGTTGTAGCAATGGGCGCGGCAACTTTAATTCTTTTTATCCTGCCCTGGATTGACCGATCCCCAGTAAAATCAATCCGCTATCGCGGGATATGGTCGAAAGTACTGTTGTTCACTTTTGCCTTTGTCTTCATTCTTTTGGGATGGTTAGGCTCACAACCGCCAACGGACACGTTGACGATTGTTGCGCGAATTTGCTCAATGATCTATTTCCTGTTTTTTCCATTACTTTATTTCGTCAGCGGGTTTGACAAGGTCAAACCTGTGCCCGAGCGAGTAACCATGCATGATTAAGTCCAATAAAAACCGCAGCTTGCTATTGGTAGCGGCGTTACTTGCAAGCCCGTTGAACCCGGCTTTCGCAGAAGAAGGTGTGTGCATGCCGTTTGGCGAAGCACAAACTAATCCGACGGACGTACCAACCTTGCAACATGGCGCGAAACTGTATTTTAACTACTGCGCTTCTTGTCACTCGATCCAATACATGCGCTATTCGCGTTTGGCGAAGGATTTGAATTTGACTGAAGCACAGGTGATGGACAATTTCGGCTATACCGATGCGAAATTCGGCGAATACATCACCAACAACATGCCTAAAGGTGGGCGTGGCAACGCGCCGGGGTCGGCCGACTGGTTTGGGCAAACGCCGCCGGATCTATCGGTGACGGCACGATCACGTGGCACCGACTGGATTTACAACTATTTGATGAGTTTCTACCCCGATCCAAGTAAGGCGGTGGGTTGGAATAACGTGACTTACCCGAACGCGGCGATGCCTAATCCGCTCTGGGAATTGCAAGGTTTGCAGGCCTACGCCGAACCCGCGCACGAAGCGCATGCGGCTGGCGGCTCGTCGGATGAACATGAGGGCGGTGCTTGCAGCCCAGCGGCGTTCAAATTGACGACGACCGGCCTGCGTACACCGCAGCAATACAATGAAGATATTCAAGCGTTGACCAGCTTCTTAGAATATGTTGGTGAGCCCGCAATTACCCAGCGCGAAAGCATGGGCGTTTGGGTTTTGGTGTATTTGGCTGGCCTGACATTCTTACTGTGGCTGTTAAAAAATGAGTTCTGGAAAGACGTGCATTGATGGCTAATCAACGCGGCCCCACCTCGAAGAAACCCTATCTGCTGCGTGCCATGTACGAATGGATTGTGGATAACAATCTAACGCCGCATTTATTGGTCGATGCCACCGCGAAGGGTGTCTACGTGCCGCCAAGCGCTGTGAAAGATGATCGCTTGCTGCTCAATATAGCACCCCGTGCCGTGTTTGGACTGAATTTGGGCAATGATTTGGTGTCGCTCAAGGCCTCGTTTGGTGGCGCTCAGCGTGAGGTCAGTTTTCCACTCGCCTCTGTGCTTGCGATCTATTCACGTGAAGATATCCAGCATGGCATCGTTTTCGGTGCTGAAGACGAAAGTGGCAGTGAACCACCCGGAGATGAGCCATCGCAAACGGAGGCTTTGCCGGCAAAGCCAGAACGAAAAGGCCGCGCGAATTTGCG
>JANNYO010000122.1:0-8422 GCA_031410115.1 Rhodanobacteraceae bacterium
GTTTCGCTAAAGCAAAACAAGCGCATTCCCGCAGATCAAGAAACCCGCAAATTATCTGCGATTTATCGCACTTACGCCGCCAGATTAGTTAAATTGCGGTAACGACACTGTAAAGGTCACGGCGTGAACGAAAAACGAGAACACCCTCGGCTAGAACTGAGTTCTACCGCACTCATTGCCGGCCAAAAACGTGCATGGCTGGTGCACGTACAGGATATTTCCAGCGGCGGTGCGCGGGTAGCAAAGCCATTGGATTGGAGTAATCCGGGCTATACGCCGTTAACGCTGTACTTTATTTTCGATCAAGACACCGTTGTACCCATGCGCGCAACTTTAGTACGCGACGCACCGGACCACTTGGGCTTTTGGTTCAAAAGCGGACAGGACGAAGAGCTGGGCCGATTGCTGTACGAAAGCCGATTTGCAAATGCGGTTTGAACCCTAGGCTTTGGCAACCGCGCTGTTACCCGCAACAGTCTCGCCGAACAGGCGACACGACAAAAAAGTCTCGCCGAACAGGCGACACGACAAAAAAGTCTCGCCGAACAGGCGACACGACAAACAAGTGCGCTGAACGCTTTTTTCAAGCAAAGCGCTAACACTCCACGCAATTTCGTTATCCTCCGTCGCCCCGAGGTTTGAGTTTTTTTCACCTGCGGCGTGAAATTATCGGTTGGATTAGTAAAAAGCGTTTAAATACAAAGGTGTTATGAGTAAAAAATTATTGATCGTTGAGTCCCCGGCGAAGGTGAAAACCATTGGCAAAGTGTTGGGGAAGGATTACACCGTGATGGCGTCCTATGGTCACGTGCGGGATTTGCCGCCGAAAGACGGCTCAATTGACACTGAAAACGGTTTTGCCATGCGCTACGAAGTAATAGAGCGCAACGCGAAATACGTCGATCAAATCGTACGTGCGGCGAAAGATGTCGATGAAATCCTGCTGGCAACCGATTTGGATCGCGAGGGCGAAGCGATCAGCTGGCATATCGCGGAAATTTTGCGCGGCAAAAAATTGACGAAAGATTTGCCAATGAATCGGGTGACATTCTCAGAAATCACACCGAAAGCGATCAAAGCGGCGATTTTGCATCCGCGCCCATTGGCGATGGATTTGGTTAATGCCCAGCAGGCCCGGCGTGCGCTGGACTATTTGGTTGGCTTTAATGTGTCCAAAGTGCTTTGGGCGAAGGTCAGTGGCGCGAAAAGTGCCGGTCGAGTGCAAAGCCCAGCGCTGCGCATGATTGCCGAGCGTGAAGACGAAATTGAGCAATTTGTTGCGCAGGAATATTGGACGATTGAAGCCGGTTTGAATCAAAACGGCGGCATTTTTAGCGCTAAATTGACGCACTACCAAACTGAAAAATTAAGTCAGTTTGATCTGAATGAAGCGGGCAGTGCGAATGCGGCGAAAGCTACATTACTTGGGCACGCCGCTAAGCAGGGCAGTGGCCCGCTTGGCGCATTGAAAGTCACTGATATTCAACGCAAAGACCGCCAACGCCGCCCAGCCGCGCCGTTTACGACCTCGACTTTGCAGCAAGAGGCGTCACGTAAGCTCAACTTTGGTGCACAACGCACCATGCGCACGGCGCAATCGCTGTACGAAGGTGTTGCCACCAGCGAAGGGCAGGTGGGTTTGATCACTTATATGCGTACTGATTCGGTGAACCTGAGCAATGACGCCTTGGCGGATTTGCGCGCCACGATTAGCAATTTGTTTGGTGCGCATTTGTTGCCGGCCGCGCCGATTGAATACAAAAACAAGAGCAAAAATGCGCAAGAAGCGCATGAAGCGGTGCGCCCAAGCTCAGCCGCGCGCACGCCAGAATCAGTGCGTAAGTATCTGAAAGATGACGAGTTTCGCCTATACGAGCTGATTTGGAAACGCACCATTGCCTGCCAAATGAAGCCAGCGGTGCTCAACACCGTCAGCGTTGATTTGGCATGTGGGCAAGGCAATACCTTTCGCGCGAATGGCTCAACCGTGGTTGAAGCGGGCTTTTTGACGGTTTACGAAGAAGGTCGTGACGTCAAAACCGAAGACGATGATTCCAACATGCTGCCGGTGTTGACGCTGGGTGATTTGGTGCCAATGGAAACCTTGGATGCAGATCAACACTTCACCGAGCCACCGCCGCGCTATTCGGAAGCGACGCTGGTCAAGCAAATGGAAGAAATCGGCATTGGTCGACCGTCAACGTATGCCAGCATTATTCAAGTGCTGCTGGCACGTGATTATGTAACTTTGGAAAACAAGCGCTTCACACCGACCGACGTCGGCCGCGTGCTGATTCGCTTTTTGGGCGGCTCGTTCCCAGATTATGTCGACTACGAATTTACCGCCAAGCTCGAAGATGAGTTGGATGAAATTGCGCGCGGCGAAAAGCAACACATCCCGCTGCTCGAGAAATTCTGGAAACGCCTGCGCGAATTGGTGGGGCTGACCGAAAACTTATCCCGCGCCGAAGCATCGAACGCCCGCGTGCTGGGTGTGGATCCGGCGTCAGGTAAAGAAATTAGCGTGCGTATCGGGCGTTTTGGCCCGTTCGCACAGATCGGCACGAAGGACGATGAAGACAAGCCAAAATTTGCTTCGTTGCGCCCAGGGCAAAAGATGGATTTTGTCACCCTTGACGATGCGCTCAAGCTTTTTGAGCTACCGCGCAAGCTGGGTGCGGATCATCAGGGTCGGGAAATCACCATCGCCGTCGGGCGCTTCGGCCCGTTTGCGAAAGTGGGTGCGATGTATGTTTCGCTCGGGAAAACCGACGATCCGTATGAAATCACGCACGCGCGCGCGGTTGAGCTGATTCAAGAAAAAGAAGCGATGCTCGCTGCACGCGTAATGAAAACCTTCAACGATGGCGCAATCCAGATTTTGCAGGGCAAATACGGCCCATACATCACCGATGGCGTGAAAAACGGCAAGATCTTAAAAGGCATGGAAGCGCTGGATTTGACGCTGGAAGACTGCCTAGCAGCGTTGGAAATTGCGCCTAAAGGCAAGCCGAAAAGTTCCGCAGCGGCGGCGAAAAATGCCACTGAGCGCGCCAAGCGTGAAATCAAAGAGCGCCGAGGTAAAAGTGCCACGGTGAAAAGCGCGAAAAAACCTTCGGCAAAAACCGCAAGCGCCAAGCTCCTAACAAACGCGGAAACCGGCGCATTGGTGGCAGCCGGAACGAAGCTTGCTGTTAAAAAAGTGGCTGTGAAAAAGGCGGCTAAGAAAAAAACCGTGGCAAAGAAATCAGCAGCTAAGAAAAAGGTTGTGGTCAAAAAAGCGGCGGTGAAGAAAGCGGTCGTGTAGTCGCCGCTGCCGCACTTTCCAGATTTACAACGTTAATTTAAAGATCGATAAAGGATAAAAATGCACGACCTGCGCGCACCGACCGTGGCTAGGCTAGACGACTCGATGGTTACTACCGCACTGGAATTGCCCGGATTTAAGGTCGTGAAATCCTTAGGCGTTGTGCGCGGTATTACCGTGCGCTCGCGTTCAATCGTGGGTAATTTTCTTGGCGGACTGCAAACGCTGTTCGGCGGCAACATCACCATCTACACGGAATTATGCGAGCAGGCGCGGGCGGAAACTTATCAGCTCATGCGTCGACATGCGATGCAAAAAGGTGCAAATGCGATTATTTCAATGCGCTATGACGCAACTGAACTCATGCCCGGATTGACCGAGGTGCTGTGTTACGGCACGGCGGTAACTGTTGAAGTCGGGCTTTAAAAATGGCTGAATGGGTGTCGCCTAGCGGCGAGACTTGTTTGCCGTGTCGCCTAGCGGCGAGACTTGTTTGCCGTGTCGCCTAGCGGCGAGACTTATTTGCCGTGTCGCCTAGCGGCGAGACTTATTTGCCGTGTCGCCTAGCGAGACTTAGCCTTCGCCGCCCGTTTCCTCATCTGCAACCGCCGGTTCAAACAGCGCCATCGTGTCCCACAATAAGGGCTGCAAACCTTCTTTGGCAAGGCCCGAAATAACATACCAGGGCGCGGTCCATTTCAGTGATTTGACCGCCGCCTTGGCAAGTTTTAGCGCTTCTTTTTCCCCGACGGTATCGGCTTTGTTGAACACCAGCCAGCGAGGGCGGGCGTAGAGTTCGGGGTCGAATTTTTTTAGCTCTTTTTCGATGGCGCGGACTTGTTTGGCGGGTGTTGCGCCTGAGCCGGAGGCGGAAGAACCGGCAAGATCGTAGGGCGCCAAGTCCACCACGTGCCAAAGCACGCGGGTGCGCTGCACGTGCTTTAAAAACTGCACGCCTAAGCCTGCACCATCGGCGGCACCCTCGATGACGCCAGGAATGTCGGCGACGACGAAGGATTTGTCCATCGCCACCCGCACCACGCCCAAATTTGGGTGAAGCGTGGTGAAGGGGTAATCCGCGACTTTCGGGGTAGCCGCAGAAATGCCGCGAATCAGGGTGGATTTGCCGGCGTTGGGAAAGCCCAGCAAACCGACGTCGGCGAGTACTTTGAGCTCTAAATGTAGCTCGCGCTCTTCGCCTTCGGTGCCGGGAATGCTGCGCCTGGGGCTGCGGTTAGTCGAGCTTTTGAAGTGCGTGTTGCCTTTGCCGCCGCGGCCGCCAATGGCGACCAAAACTTTTTGCTGATGTGAGATTAAATCGGCGATCACCTCATCGGTATCGACGTCTTTGACTACGGTGCCAACCGGCACGCGCACCACCAATTCGTCGCCGCCTGGGCCGTTGCACTGGCGCGGTGTGCCTTTGGCACCGCTGCGTGCGTCGAAGCGGCGTTTATAGCGAAAATCAACGAGCGTATTTAAGCCTTCATCGGCGAGCAAATACACGCTGCCGCCATCGCCGCCATCGCCGCCGTCTGGGCCGCCAAGTGGGATGAATTTTTCCCGTCTAAAACTGACGCAGCCATTGCCGCCATTGCCGGCGGTGACGTGTATCTGGGCTTCATCTACGAATTTCATCTGCCTTCCTTGGCGCTAAATGGGGTGTAATTTTGTAAATACTAACTGAAACAACCCAGTTAGCTTGGATCTTGCGGCTGCTATGCCGCATCGCTGCGGCGCTTAATTTTCGCGACATCCGAGCGCGCACTTTCGACGCGTTTTAAATAGTCGCCGCTCAAACCAGTGACATAAGTGCCGTCGAAACACGAGGTGTCGAAATGCTTGAGTTTCGGATTGCCTTCCTGCACGGCGGCAATCAAGTCGGGCAAGTCTTGATAGATCAACCAATCGCAGCCGAGAAGTTTTTCGATTTCCGCCTCTGTGCGCCCGTGTGCGACCAACTCTTTTGCCGCAGGCATATCAATGCCATAAACATTCGGGAACCGCACCGGTGGCGCGGCTGAAGCAAAGAAAACTTTGTTGGCACCGGCTTCACGTGCCATTTGAATAATTTGCCGACTGGTGGTGCCGCGCACGATGGAATCGTCCACCAACAGCACGTTGCGATTGCGAAATTCCAGCTCAATGGCGTTGAGTTTGCGCCGCACGCTGCGTACCCGCTCGGCTTGACCGGGCATGATAAAGGTGCGGCCGACGTAGCGATTTTTAACGAAGCCTTCGCGGTAATCCACGCCTAAGGTTTGCGCCAAGGTCAATGCGGCGGTGCGGCTGGTGTCGGGAATTGGAATGACTTTATCAATGCCGTGCTCGGCGCGCAGGCGCTTGATTTTTTGTGCCAGTCGCTCGCCCATGCGGGCGCGGGCTTTGTAGACCGACACGTCTTCAATCAGTGAATCAGGGCGCGCCAAATAGACATATTCGAAAATGCACGGTGCGTGCATTTTCACCTCCGCGGTTTGCTGGCGTTTGAGCTCACGATTGTCGCTAATCAACACCGCTTCACCCGGGCCGATATCGTTGATCAGCTTAAAGCCGAGCACATCAAGCGCTACGGTTTCACTGGCGATCGCATATTCAATGCCGCAGGTTCCCAGGCGTTGCCCCAGCACCAGCGGGCGAATGCCGTTTGGATCGCGAAAGGCAACTAAACCAAAGCCCAAAACGTGGGCGACAACAGCGTAACCACCGACGCAGCGGCGGTGCACGCCGGCAATGGCGCGAAAAATAAGTTCTGCGCCCACGGCCTGTTTTTCCGGCTTCGCCTCGGGGCCTCGAATGCGATTGGCTTCTAGCTCGTGCGCGAAGATATTGAGCAGCACTTCAGAGTCACTGTCGGTGTTCAAATGCCGCCGATCCGTCGCGTACAGCTCGCGCTTCAGCTCGGGCGCGTTGGTTAGATTGCCGTTGTGTGCCAGCGTGATGCCAAAGGGTGAGTTGACATAAAACGGCTGCGCTTCGGCGACATTTTCTGAGCCAGCTGTGGGGTAGCGGCAGTGGCCAATGCCGGTCGCGCCCTTGAGCAAGTTCACCGATTCGCCAATAAACACGTCACGCACCAGCCCGGTGCCTTTGACTAAATTAATCTTCAGGCCATCAACCGTGGCGATGCCCGCTGCGTCTTGACCGCGGTGTTGCAAAACCGTCAGCGCGTCGTAAATAGACGCGGCAACGTCCGTAATGCCTGCAATGCCAATCAGTCCACACATGGTTACTCAGCCTTAGTCAATTTGCAGGTTTAGGTTTTTGGTACGCGTTCGGCGTCTTGCGGCTTGGGTATGTCGATCACTGTCTTTGGGTAGTTCAAAAAGCTGCGTACGCTTTCTGGCAAATACTGACTTAAGTTGCGCGCTGCCGATTGTACCGTTGGCAGCAGCACCGATTCCTGCCAAATCGGTTGCTTTGGAATGGCAGTAAACCCCGCGAACAGCACCGCAGAAAATATGATCAATAGACCGCGCGTGAAACCAAATAGCCCGCCCAGCATGCGATCTGTGCTGCTGAGGCCGGTTTTAGCGACGATGCGACGAATCACCCAAGTCACGATGCCGCCCAGCACTAAAACCAATAAAAAAATGCCGATGTAGGCGGTGCCTAAGCGCACGGCGGGCTGCTCGATACCGCTTAAAAATGTCGCGGCAAATGCGCCGCTGGTGGTGGCAGATATCCAAAGTGCCAACGCCCAGACCGCTAATGACATCACCTCTGCAATCAGCCCGCGCAGCAAAGAGGTCAGCATCGAAATGCCGAGCACTGCCAGGATTAGGTAGTCAGCCGCGTTCATTGCCGTCGAAGTCGCGGCAAGCTTAAGGGTATGGCACAACGATGGTATCGAAACCCAATTTGCTCTTGATTTCGCCCTTGGTTTTATCGGCGTCAACGCGTTTTAGAATCGGCCCAACCCGTACCCGCAAGGTGCTGCCGCTTGGCGTTATGACGCGTTCGGAAAACGCGGCGAAGCCCTTGGCTTTGAGCTGTGCGATCAATTCATCCGCTTTGGCTTTATCGCCAAATACGCCAATTTGCACAGCAAACCCCTGCAGGGCAGGGGCAATAACGCTGGCGGGTGCGGTGTTTGATGCAGCTGAAGTGGCGGGTAAGTCGCCCTGCAGCACACTCGCGTTTAGGCCATCAATCGCGGTGATCGCGGCAAGTCGAGCTGCCTCCGCCGCGCCGCGTGTGCCAAAACCGCGCGCGGCGACGCGAAACAGTGATTTTGCGCCAACATTGACCGGTTCCACCGCGGCTTTGATTTTGACCGCAGCAAGTTGGGTGATCAGCTTCTCGGCATTTTCGAGTGCGCCGTAGCTGCCGAAATTAACGCCGAAACGCCCGCCGCTGGCGGCTGGAGCGTTGCCAGATGTCACCGGCGTCGCACTCGGTCGTGTCGAAGGCGTGGGAAGGGTGCTGGCTGGGGCTGGTGTGATTGCAATTGGCGTGGGCGTTGTTGTCAACTCGCGCTGGATTGTGCCTTCCGAACTTTGCGCGACCGGTGGATCCGCCGTTTCGGATGCCAACCGCGCAACCGTCGGGCGGGCGCGCGCGGTGTCGACAAGGGCAACCGGGTCGGGCGCGTTCGCATCAATTTCAACCAGCGGTGCCTGCGGGTTGATCGGCAATGTGCGCGTTTGCATGCCATCTAGATCGGTCTGATCAGAATCAGGCGCTGGAATATCAAGCGGAATTTCTTCGTTCGCGACCGGCGCATCGGCAGATTTTTTATCCAGCACAATCGGTAAAAAAATCACCGCCAGGCCAATAAGAACGGCGGCACCAATCAGGCGCGTGCGTAGCTGGGAATCCATCGAGTCGGCTCAAAAATTAGTGCGATGGTGAAGTATAAATTTTGCCAGCTGAACATGCCTGAGTTGTTTTGCTGTGGCGCTTGTCGGGTTTGCCCAATTATCCTAGAAAAAGCAGTTGACCGCTTACTAACTCTGTTAAGGCTATGAATAGGTTGAAGAATTTGGGTATTTCGAAGCTCACCCCGCCACTCAAATACTCGTTTTTGGCCTGAGCGATTTTAGTCAAGTGTTTGAGTGGCGGGGTGGGTGAAGGTCGCTACGAGCAAAATGGCACACTTTTTTTGACGCCCCA
>JANNYO010000123.1:0-1408 GCA_031410115.1 Rhodanobacteraceae bacterium
CGGCAATGGTTGCCACCTGCGCACTATCGGCGTTGTCGCTGGCAATTCAGGCACATATTGACATGCAGCGAGCAGAACGGCTGAGCGGTCCGGTAGGCTTATTCACTTTAATAATTGCCGAATCGGGCGAACGAAAATCAAGTTGCGACGGGTATTTCACCGCGCCAATTCGTGACTACGAGCAGCAACAAATTGAAGCCGCAAAACCATTACTTAAACAATTCCGCGCCGATTCAAACGCATGGGAATCTAAGCAAAGCGGCGTGAAGGATAAAATTCGCCAGCAAACCAAAGATGGCAAACCAACGCTTGAACTTGAAAAAAAGCTGTTCGATCTGGAAAACGAAAAGCCAGAACCGCCACGTGTGCCGCGTTTAATCTATGGCGACGCCACACCAGAGGCGCTGTGCTGTTCACTGCGCGGCTATCCTTCAGGTGGCGTGCTATCGGCTGAGGCGGGAACGGTGCTGGGCGCGCACGGCATGGGCGATTCAGCCATGCGCAATCTGGCTACACTAAATCAATTATGGGACGGTGCGACATTAATTATTGATCGCAAAACTAGCGAGAGTTTTAGTTTGCGCGGCGCGCGTCTCACTATCGGGTTACAGGTTCAAGAATCGGCGCTACGTGCTTTTTTAGTCAAGACCGGCACACTAGCGCGCGGATCTGGTTTCCTTGCGCGGTTTCTGGTGGCATGGCCGGAAAGCACCCAGGGCGCGCGAATGTTTTCTGAGGCGCCTACACATTGGCCGCATTTGGATGTTTTTCAGAAGCGGCTAACCGAACTTCTATCCATGGACGCACCCATCGATCAGGGCGGCGGTTTAGTTCCGCAGATGCTGAGCCTAACGCCAGATGCAAAATCGGCTTGGGTAGAGTTTCACGATTCTATCGAACTTGAACTGCGGCGCGGTGGTGAGCTGCACGAAGTGCGCGATGTGGCGAGCAAGATTGCCGACAATGTGGCGCGTCTGGCTGCGTTGTTTCATGTGTTTGAGTGCGGATTTGGAGCGGTATCGCATGACGCCTTGGAGCGTGCGAGCCGCATTGCCGCATGGCATCTGACCGAATCGAAGCGATTCTTTGGTGAGCTGGCACAGCCGCAAGATATGGCAGACGCGGCAAGGCTGGATACTTGGCTAATTTCAGGGGGGCGCAAGGTTAGTACCCGCGACACGCAACGCCTTGGGCCGGTGCGAGATAAAACCAGACTGGATGCAGCGTTGAACATCCTAGCCGAGCTCGACCGGGTGCGCCTTAGTAAAGATGGCAAGCGTAATTTCATTACGGTAAACCCTGCTTTGCTTCCGGTGCCGGCGTGACTCTAGCGGACTTAATACGCGGTAAGCGAAAGTTAGCTCCAAGTGTTGCGACGCTGACAGTTGCGACTTCTGCGACAGTTGGC
>JANNYO010000124.1:0-1995 GCA_031410115.1 Rhodanobacteraceae bacterium
AAAAACGCGAGCTTTGGGCTCGCGTTTTTTTGGCGATCAAAGGTTGGTCACTACGGATGAATTTTAGCTCGCTGCGTCAACGAAGCCTGTGGCCCCGGTGAACACCGGGGTCCAGGAACCGTGCGAAGCCTGAGCGCAAAGTTTGCAGGGTGCTGCCGAGACTCATCTGCCGTGTCGCCTTCCGGCGAGACTCATTTGCCGTGTCGCCTTCCGGCGAGACTCATTTGCCGTGTCGCCGAATCTGTCGGTGCGGCAGATATCTGACTCGAAACACTCAGTAGCGACAGTTTACTGACAAATAAACTTGTGTAGATCCGCGCGATCTTTCCCAACGTCGAGCGGCGATCAGCAAGTGGGCTGCCTGCGATAGATCTATCAAAGCGCAAATAACCAGAAACACTGCGGCCGCGCTACCATCGCGCCAAACGTGTCAAAACTGGAAGCAACAATGAAATGGATCGATGCCAAAACCCAAAACGGCCAAACCGTGGCGCTCGCCGTCAATAGCGACGGTGTTTTATTTGCCCGCATGGATGGCGTGGAAAGAAATCTTGGGGCGCCTGCGCAATTTCAGGCGCGCATGGGTGAAAAGCGCCGTTACGCGGAGATCAATTTGTCCGATATCGGCGTGCTGCGCAGCACTGAAGTTGACGTCATCGACGCCTGGTTCGCGCACCTTGATTTGTCCGGCGAGCGCACGAAAAAGCGCTTGTCCGCGGGCACCATCGGCTGGGGCATTCTTGCCAGTGTTGTGCTGTCAGTGGTGTTGTTATTTTGGCTTGGGCTGCCCTGGTTGGCACGCATTGCCGCCGAACACATCCCGGCTGAGTGGGAAAAAAACCTGGCGTCCGGCACGCTCAGCTCGCTGGAAGCGGACGGCTTTAAGATCACAGCAATCACGTCGGATGAGCAAAAGCGCTACCGCAAGCTGTTTGATGCGGTGGCTACGGGCACTGACTACGGCAACCCAATCACGTTGGAATTTCGCAGCTGGACGGACCCAAACGCGTTCGCAATTCCAGGTGGCACGGTCGTGATTACCGATCAAATGCTGAAATTAATGGCAACCGACGATGAGTTTACGGCGGTCATGGCACATGAAATAGGGCATTTGGAAAAGCGCCACGGCATACGTTCGGTGCTGCAACAGGGCGGCGCTTGGATGATTGTCAGCCTGATGGTGGGTGATAGCTCTGGCCTCAGTGCGATTGCTACCGCGCTGCCCGCAACTTTGGTTGATAGCGCCTATTCGCGCGACTTCGAGCGTGAAGCCGACGATTACGCCTTCGCGCGCTTGCGGAAAATGCTGATTAGCCCGCGCGCCTTTGCGACTTTAATGCGTAAAATGAAAGCGCAGGCGGCGTCAGGCGAACCCGGCGCACTGAAGTATTTTTCCTCGCACCCGCCTACCGATGAACGTATTGCCGCAGCGGAACGCGCTGCGCAATAACGTATTTGTCGCACTCTTTTATCCTTTGGAAACCCTGAATCCATGTTGACGATTGCGTTGCTAAGCGCGGCCTTGGCACTAACACCACCGAAAGACTTTAATTTCGCGCCCAATTTAGACCAGTCCGCGGTGTTACCGGATATGTCGCTGGAAAACGCGCAAAAAGCGCTGGATACCGCGCTGATTATTGCCAGTGCGCGCAGTGAATTCAGCAATTTGGGCCCGGTGCGCACGACAGGCGGCAATGGACCGTGGGTGGTGCGGGCGGGCTATCAAAATGTTGAGCAGCTTAATTTATTGGCTCGACGCGCGGCACCGGGACGGGTTTACGCAAATGAGAAAGTGCTGCTCATCGAAGTCAATAATGTGTTTGAGTACGACCAGTTGATTCGCGAGGGCTTTCTAGTTCAGATTGATGTTTCGCGTACTGCGGAACTTAATAAAGTGCATATTCTTACGTCGGAACAAAGCCGCAGCGGTGAGCAGTTCAACAGTATTGTTGGTTTCCCGTGTTACCGCACGGTGGAAGAAACTTATGCAACGGC
>JANNYO010000125.1:0-3591 GCA_031410115.1 Rhodanobacteraceae bacterium
CCCAAAGGCAAGCCTATTTCCAACAATTTTGTATTTTCCGGTTTCGGCTGTACCGGCAAAAATTTGTCGCCAGCGTTGAGTTGGGCCAACGCACCGGCGGGTACCAAAAGTTTTGCGCTGCTGGTACATGATCCGGACGCGCCCACCGGCGGTTCGGGCTGGTGGCACTGGGTGCTCTTGAACTTACCCGCCGATAGCAGCGGCTTGGCGCAGGGTGTGGGTACAAGCGATGGCAATCAGCTGCCCGCCGGCGCCATGCAGGTCAACACCGATTTTGCCAGCACCGGCTGGGGCGGCCCATGCCCGCCGGTGGGTGATAAGCCACACCACTACAACTTCACTATCTATGCGCTGAAAGTTGAAAAGCTCGACATTGCGCCGGGCGCAACTGCGGCATTGGCGGGCTATATGGTCAATGCCAATATGTTGGCGAAAGCCAGTTTGACGGCGACCTACGGACGCGCGAAATAGCGCGTTAGGTAAGTCTTTACACGGTTAAGCGCAGACTTTTAAGGGGTAAACCGATGGAGATCACTATGAAAGCAAACGTCAAAGTGCTCGTCGCCACGCTCGTCGCGCTGCTGGTTCTAGGGCGCAGCGCTGCGGGGCTTGATACTAGCGACCCAGGCAAAGTCGACTACGCGGCACTCGCCGGTGCGCCGTTAAGATCGGTGCAGTTCACTCGTCTGACGGGCTGGCACGATGTTGAGGCGAAACCGAGTGGGCTGGGGCCCAGTCAACTCATCGTGCAAATTGGCATGAAGCGCGCCCTGTTGCTGACGCTGTATGCGCCATGCCGCGATTTGGATTTCAGCGTTGAGATCGGCGTCACCAGTTTTGGTCATCAGCTGAGCGCCGGATTCGACAAAGTGTTGGTGCAAGGGCAACACCTATCTGGCCCGCCCGCCAGCTCATGCCGGATCAAAACCATCCAAGCCATTGATGTCAAAGCGATGCGCGCGGCGGAGAAAGCGGCGCGCGCGGCTAGGTAGCGAATCTAGCGGGTTGCCTCTAGATTCAATGCACGCGTGACATTCGTCTGAGCAGGTAAACACCGGGCACCCGCTATAGGCCGCAACACCTTCGGCGTCTCAATCAATCCGCGCGCGTCGGCTTTCGCAGAACTATTTTAGCTATCATCCTCGCCTTCGAAAATTGAGTGTCGCTATGACTGATTCTGCTGAACCAAAACCCGTGCTATCCGTAAAAGCCGCGCTCAGCGGTGCCCACATTGGTGCTGTTGCCACCGTGCGCGGCTGGGTGCGCACCCGGCGTGATTCGAAAGCGGGCATCTCTTTTATCCAGCTTTCAGATGGCTCGTGTTTTGGCACCTTTCAAATTGTTGTGGCCAACACCTTGGATAACTACAGCACGGAAGTTTTGCGGCTAACCGCAGGCGCTGCCATCGCTGCAACCGGCATGCTGGTCGCAAGTCAAGGCGGTGGGCAAAATTGCGAAATGCAGGCCGAAACCGTCACCGTGCATGGCTTGGTTGACGACCCGGAAACCTACCCGATCCAACCCAAAGCGCACTCGATGGAATTCCTGCGCGAAGTCGCGCATTTGCGCCCGCGCACCAACACCTTTGGCGCGGTTGCGCGCATTCGTAACTGCTTGGCGCAGGGCATTCACCGCTATTTCCACGAGCGCGATTTCTTTTGGGTCAACACGCCCATCATCACCGCCAGCGATTGCGAGGGCGCCGGGCAGATGTTTCGCGTGTCAACCTTGGACAATTTAAATTTGCCCCGCACCGAAGCCGGAAAAGTTGACTACAGCAAAGATTTCTTTGGCAGAGAAGCGTTTTTGACCGTATCCGGCCAGCTCAACGTCGAGGCCTACTGCTTGGCGCTGTCCAAGGTTTACACCTTCGGCCCAACCTTCCGCGCCGAGAACTCCAACACCACCCGCCATCTGGCGGAATTTTGGATGATTGAGCCAGAAATTGCGTTCGCCAACTTAAACGACGATGCCGATTTGGCCGAAGACTTTTTAAAATACTTGTTTAAAGCCGTACTCAGCGAGCGCGCCGATGATTTGGCTTTTATCGCTGACAAAATCGACAAGTCCGCAATTACCCGGCTGGAAAATTTCGTCAACTCACCGTTCGCGCGTATTTCCTACACCGAGGCCGTTACGATTTTGCAAAAGTGCGGCAAAAAGTTCGATTACGCACCCGAGTGGGGCATGGACTTACAAACCGAACACGAGCGCTATTTGGCGGAAACCCATATCGGCCGGCCGGTGGTGGTGATGAACTACCCGGAAAAGATCAAAGCCTTCTATATGCGTTTGAATGACGACGAAAAAACCGTCGCGGCGATGGACGTTTTAGCCCCAGGTATAGGCGAAATTATCGGCGGCGCGCAGCGCGAAGAACGTTTGGATTACTTAGATAAGCGCATGCAGCAATTTGGCCTGCACGAGGGCAGCTACGACTGGTACCGCGACCTGCGCCGCTATGGCACCGTGCCGCATGCGGGCTTTGGCTTAGGTTTTGAGCGCTTGGTGGTGTATGTGTGCGGGCTGGCTAATATTCGCGATGCGATTCCGTATCCACGGGTGCCGGGGCAAGCGGAATTTTAATATGCTACATAAACTTGAACTCCATCATGTTGGCCCAGTTCCAGAACTCGTCGCTGAGTTCGCGCCCAGACTCAATGTAATCACCGGTGACAATGGCTTGGGCAAAAGTTTTTTGCTCGACATCGCTTGGTGGGCACTGACGCGCAAATGGCCGCGTGATTTGAACAAGTTGCTCACCAGCGGCGAGATGGCACGGCCAAATCACGGGAGTGCCAGCGCGAGTATCGATTTTTCAATGTCCGCTTTGAGTACAGACGTCGCATATCGGAGTAAGTTTTCGAATGACGATCAAGCATGGACTGGCAGAGCCGGACGCCCCAGCAACCCTGGCTTAGTTGTGTATGCAATGGCAGATGGCAGTTTCTCGGTGTGGGATCCAGCGCGGAACTACTGGCGTAAAAAAGGAAATTTAGATGTTCAAGACCGCATGCCAGCCTATGTATTTAGCCCACGGGATGTTTGGGATGGCTTGGTTGACCCGGATCGAGGGCTCTTGTGCAATGGTTTGATCGCAGATTGGGCAAGCTGGCAAAAAGAGAATGGCGACGCTTTTAAGCATCTGTGTTTGGTGCTGGAAAAATTATCACCCGACAAAGCAGAGCCGATTGTTCCGGGAAAGTTCGTTCGCATTAGTTTGGATGACCCGCGCGATATTCCAACGTTGAAGATGCCCTACGGCGTTGATGTGCCGGTGCTTTATGCCTCTTCGGGTATGAAGCGCATTATCGCGTTGGCCTACCTTTTAGTTTGGACATGGCAAGAACATATCAAAGCCAGCGCGCTGCTTCAGCAGCCGATAACGCCACAAATGGTTTTTTTAATTGACGAAGTCGAGTGCCATCTGCACCCACGTTGGCAGCGTTGCATAGTCGGCGCGTTACTGGAGGTGATGAGTGCACTCTCCGCGCAGGCAAAAGTTCAAGCGATTATTGCGACTCATTCCCCCTTGGTAATGGCCTCTATTGAACCGCGTTTTGACGTCAAGCTTGATGCTTGGTTTGATCT